>CAMYTM010000094.1 GCA_947297555.1 uncultured Mycoplasmatota bacterium
GCATATTGTTGAGCCAAACATTTTGTAAACATAATAAGCCCTGCTTTTGTTGTACAATAAAGTGGAGAAGTTAATTCTGGAACTACGCCAAGGCAAGAAGCAATTGTAACAATACTTCCCTTAGATTTTTTTATCTTTTCAATTGCATTTCTGGTAACTAGATAAGTTCCTTTAATATTAATATCTACCATTTTGTCTATTTCTTCATTTGTAGTATCTTCTAAATATTTTTCAAAATAAACACCCGCATTATTTACTAAAATATCTATTTTTGGAATTTGAGATAAAGCATTTTGGATTTCTTCATCATGACGAATATCTACCTTAAAAAAATCAAATCCTTCTGGAGACTGTTGCATGTCTAATACATAAACTTTTATTCCATTTTCTTGTAATTTTTTTGCTATAGCCAGTCCCATACCAGAACTCCCACCAGTTACTACTGCTATTTTTTCTTCCATTTTCATTTCCTCTCCATTTCCTATAATAAATTATAATCCAGGGTTTCCATTTACATGGTCTAAAACCATAGTTCTAACAAAACTCATTGCACTTTCCACTTCTTCCGGTGAACACTTCTGAAAATCTACAATCTCTGCCATTTCGGAAATTGACATCACAGATTTTGATACATAATAAACAGAACAAATTAAGCGTAACGCCTCCATTGGACTTTCACATTTATTAATCTCATTGGTTACAGATTCCCCAATCACATTGATTGCACTTTTTATCATTTCATTTAGTGGAATGTCGCTTTCAAATTCTTTATTCTCATGTTCTAACATCTGACATACTAAAATATCTTGCAAATACATAGAAACAGGCATTTTTAAATGCATAAGAGTATTATATTCAAAACGATAATCTCCAAGGATTATCCCATATTCTCCAAGTAAATATGCCATCGCTTGCATTTCTATTATAATATTATCTCGATTTTCACTAGAAAAATCTGGTTCTTTTTTATAAAACTCTTTGTATACCTTATATAATAATTTTACTTCTTTATCTTTCATAATAAACCTCCTAACAAAAGTATAATCTAATTTTCTATAACAAAACAGTTTTTTTCTATTTCTGCTTTTCCTATGACGGCCTCATACAACTGAAAGCCATACTTTACTTTTTCTTGAAAAGCCTTCTAACTGAATTTCTAACACTTAAACTTTGATTATTATCCTTATTTTCATTACACTCGATCTCATACCTTATGACCTCTTTATATTCAACATCTCTAACATTTTTTCCTCTAATATAAAGTTGATCCTCCACTTGTTTTAACAATTCTTCAAGATTATGATAATTCTCTTCATAAAAATACTGATGTAAACATCTATTCTGAGCCTTTATTGCTTTTTCTCCCACTGCATAATAACAAACTAAAAATACATAACAAATATCATTTTTATTTGCTACCATCTCTTCTATTATAGTTCTATAATTTTTTCTTTTAATTACACGAGAATCTGTCATCACTACGTATAAAAAATTGCCTATCTCATAATTTTGGGCTAGTATTTCCATATTCTCTAAATGATATCTATCCTTTAAAGATACTGGACTAGTGGCTAAATAATGAATTGTACTTTCAGGATAACTGTGTGACATTTGAAGTGATTTGGAACCATATTTAACTATTGTTTGTAAATCTTGTCTATGGTATTCACTATAAATAGAAACTCTATTACTGGCTATGGTTGCAATAGTATCCCAAACAACAAAATCAAAATCTTTTTCACTCTTGTCTTTTGCAGTTACTAACAATTCAAAATCCTCATCATGATAGGGACTATGTATAAAAACAGGATCACCTATAATCCATAACGGCGTTTGGGCACATTCTGCCCTTTTTAAAGTTTCTATATCTTGATAAAATTTAGCACTGTTTAAAAATTCTGGATTTAACATTCTATCAAATAAATGATACCAACCTTCCGCATTTTGAATACTTACTAGTGCGGCTATCCTTTCGTTATAATCCAAAGTATTTAATAGATTTCTATCAATTAATAATTCTGAACTGAACTTTATACATTCTGGTTCAACATTTAAACTTAATAAATTATTCATTTCTAAACGATTTAATTTTAAAACCCATTTTTCCAATTCTTTACTATTAAATTTATCTAATATGTTGTATTTTTTCAACTGATTCATAATCTCACTAACATTCGAATTTAAAATTTTACATTTTTTATTCACCATAATAAACCTCCTAACAAATTCAAAATTTTATTCATATCACTATTTTTTCAACAAATTATCAATGGCTTTTAATACACCAATTTTTCCGTAAGAATAAGTAAGTCCACCTTGTTGATAAGCGATATAAGGTTCACGAAGTGGTCCATCACAAGATAACTCTATACTACTTCCCTGTGTAAAAGAGCCACTAGCCATAATAATTTGGTCATCATACCCAGGCATATCCCCTGGAACAGGCAAAAACATACTATCAACAGGAGAACCCATTTGAATTCCTTGACAATACTTAATTAAATCTTCTGGGTTATGAAATATAATATTTTCAACAATATCTACTCTTTCTTCATTATATTTAGGTTCAACATCATACCCTAGTTTTTCTAAAATCAAACTTGTGAATATTGCTGTTTTTAAAGCACTTGCGACAACACTTGATGCAAAATAAAGCCCTTGTAAAATGCTTTTGTTAATTCCAAGAGTGGGTCCTACCTCTTTTCCTTCCCCAGGAAGAGTAAGTCTTTCTCCGCACAATTCGATTAAATCTTTTCTTCCCCCAATATAAGCACCATTTGGAGCAATGCCTCCTCCTAAATTTTTAATAAGAGAACCCCCAACAATATCTGCCCCTACTTCGCTTGGTTCAACTTTACTTACAAACTCACAATAACAGTTATCCACCATTACAATAATCTCTTTATCAATATCTTTAATAAATTTAATTACTTTTTCTATCTTTTCAATACTTATACTTTTTCTAGTAGAATATCCTTTACTTCTTTGAATTTCAATCACTTTTACTTTATTGTTTTTTAAATACTCTTCAATTTTAGCATAATCAAAATCATGCTCTACTAAATCAATCTGATTGTAATGGATACCAAAAGATTGTAAAGAACTCTTATTTTCTTTAATTCCTATCACTTCATGTAGAGTATCATAAGGAAGGCCTGTTATAGAAAGCAAAATATCATGAGGTCGTAACATAGCAAAAAGGCAAGTAGATAATGCATGAGAACCACTCACCATACCGTTTCTTACTAAAGCGTCCTCTGTTTTAAAAATATGCGCATAGATTTTTTCAATCATATCTCTTCCTATATCGTTATAGCCATACCCACTTGTACTATGAAAAGCACTTTCATTTACTTCAGATTCCCAAAACGCATTCATCACTTTCATAGAATTACATTCACAAATTTCATCTACTTGTTGATAAGCACTTTCTAATTTTTCTTCACATATACTTGCAAGTTCTTGCACTTTCTCACTAATTCCAATTCTATCGTATTTTTTCATTTTCTCATTCCTCTCTCTTCATAAAGTTCATTATTTAAAATGTATTTATAAAATTTTTTATAAGGATTTCCTCTACTACTATATCCACTAGAAGAAATAATGCTTTTATCATTGGCAACAATAGCATAGTACATTCTCTTTTGATGTCTAAAAAAAAATAATTTCTTTTTTATAAACCACTCTTTTTGTTTTTTAGACATAAATTCTGGGCAAAATATCCAAATTTCTTCATCAAAACAAATACAAACATGCCCCAAACTCACCAATGCAATTTGATAACGATTTCCAGAATATACACCATTTGGCATTCCTAAACTTTCTGGAGTAATTCCTAAATTGTATAAATTAGAAAAATGATGTATTCCTTTACCATGGCATGAAATTTTTTCTCCAAGTTCTAAAGCATAAGGGGAAACATTTAATATATTTTCATTAGGAAGAATGAAAATGGAAGGCTTCATTTTAATCCTCCATCTACTCGTATCACAGAACTATTAATATAACTAGCCTCCTCGCTTGCTAAAAAAGCAACAACATTTGCAATCTCTAAAGGTTTCCCAAAACGTTCTAACATGCATTTCTTTTTTTCTTCTTCTAAGTAAGTTGGGTTCATCTCTAAAACGGCTTCTGTACTTACCCACCCTGGAGC
>CAMYTM010000095.1 GCA_947297555.1 uncultured Mycoplasmatota bacterium
ACGTAAAGAAAGTAGAACCCACAATTTTTAACGCCCCTGAAAATAATTTTAATTCAATGGAAGCAAATAAATTTCCTGAAAATAATCTTACACCTGTCTTCAAAATAAAAGAAAATACAATGATAAAACAGGAAGAAAAAGAAAAACAAGAACAACCTAAACAAAAAAAAGAGCAAGTCACTAAAAAAGAAGAAGAAATTCTTCCCGAAAAAAAGAAAACAAATCCAGTTATAGAAATTAACTTCAAAAATTTAGAAAAAGAAACTGCCACTATTAAATCAGTAGCAGCGACAGAATACAATAAAGAAGAATTAATAGACAAAGAATATGAAGAAATAGAAACATTAATTGATAAAAAAATAGAAGAAATAGAAGCACTACTTCATAAAAAAATTAGTGCAGAACAAAAAGAAAAATTACACAAAGAGTTAGAAAAATTAAAGGATATAAAAGAACAAGTAGCCTTACATAAAGAACAAGATTTAGAAGAATATCGTATTTCTTTAGAAGAAACCATTTCTCAAACTGAAATGAATCAAATTACTGAAAAATTACAAGAATTTTCTAAAAACACTGAAATAGAACAAAAGAAAAAAATCATTGATACTCTAGAAAAAAATGCTAAAGTAGATATAGAAAAAATAGAAAAAGAATTAATAAAAGAACAATTTAGAAAAACAGTTCATAGACTAGAAATTCCCTTATTCTTGAGTTTTCCATTTATTAAAAATAAACATTTCCGAAGATTTGTAGGAGGACTTTTTCTCTTCCAAAGTTTTCTATTTATAAAAAGATGGTTATTTAAATCTTCAACCCCTATTGAAATACCAGACCTATCCACAATCAAAAAAGGAAGCGATGCTCTTAAAGAATCGATTACTATAACCGAAAAAAATATAGTTTCTTTTGAAGAACTAAAAAGAGCCACTTTAGAAAAATATCCAGAATTAAAAAATGATGAAGAATTTATACACAATATTCACAAATTAGAAAACAAACTTCAAAAAAATTATGAAAAATTATTAAAACAAGAAAAAGTAGTAGACAAATATTTTGCTAAATCTAAAGTTTTAATAAGAAAGCGAAAATTGTAATACATAAAAAAACAGATATAACTGTTTTTTTATTCTTCATTATCCAATGTCAATAAATTCTTAATATCTTTTTCTGTCAACTTAGAAAGAATATTTTCATCTCTTCCTTCCCCTTCAATTAAAGCATCACTTAATATCTTTTTTTTGGTTTGCAGTTCTAATATACGCTCCTCAATCGTCCCTTTACAAATTAATTTAATCACTTCAACGGTATTAGTTTGGCCAATACGATGTGCTCTATCCGTTGCTTGATTTTCCACTTGCGGATTCCACCACAAATCTAAGTGAATCACTACATCTGCACTTGTCAAATTAAGTCCTGTTCCTCCTGCTTTTAAAGTAATCAAAAATACATTAGTATCATCATTATTAAACTGATCTACAAGTTCCATTCTTTTTTTAGAAGATACACTACCATCAATGATATATGTAGAAATATTATGCTTTGAAAATTCTTGTTTGACAATATCAAGCGCTGTTTTAAAACTTGTAAACAATAATATCTTATGACCATTTTCAATAATTCCTTTTACAATACTCACTAAATTCTCTATTTTGGCACTACCACCCTCATAATTCTCATAAAGAATTTTAGGATCAATACACAACTGACGTAACTTTGTAAGTAACTGTAAAATTTTGAAGTTTCCTTTTCTAAAACCTTCCGTTGCTAGAATTTCCTCCATCTCTTTTTTAGTTTTCTCAAGTTGTGCAACATATAATTTCTTTTGCTCTTCATTTAAGTCAATACTAATATTATTTTCTAACTTAGGAGGAAGTTCTTTCACAACATCTCTCTTACGTCTTCTCAAAATAAAAGGTCTAATTTGTTCATTCAAAGTTTCTAAAATTTTTAATTCCTCTTTTTCAATATCCTTTATATGATACTTTGTTTGAAAACTTGAAAAATTGGCAAGATACCCTGGCATTATAAAATCAAAAATACTCCAAAGTTCCATAACAGAATTTTCTAAAGGCGTTCCTGTTAATGCAAGTTTCGTATTCGCATGCAACTCTTTTACTACCTTTGTCATCTGTGCACTAGCATTTTTTATTGTTTGCGCTTCATCTATGGCAACTAGTTCAAATTGCATTTCCATATATTTTTCTTTATCTTGACGAACTAATCCATAAGTCGTAATGAAAACCTGATTATCGCTAATATTTTCTAACTCCTGCGTACGTTTACTTTTATTCTCTGCAATTACTTTATATTGTATCTCACTTCCAAACTTATCAAACTCTTTCTTCCAATTATAAATTAAAGAAGTAGGAGCAATAATTAAAACTTTGGCATCCTTTTTTTCATGTAAAATTTCTTTAATTAAATAAATAAGTTGAATGGATTTTCCAAGCCCCATTTCATCTGCCAAAATACCACCGAAACCGCATTTATAAATATTGTATAACCATTTAACACCAACTTCTTGATAATCTCTTAAAATTTTTTTATCATGAGTAGCCAAAGAAATAGACACATCTTTATAAGAATTAAATCGACTAATTAACTCTTCAAATAAATTATTTGTATTCATAATATGATATTTTTCTTTTTTTAAACTATCTAAATAAATAGCACTATATTTAGGAATAACCCCCCTACCATTTTTAATATCTTGGCTTGATAAATTCATATCATTTACTAAATCTTCAAATTGTTTTAAATCTTCATTTTCTGTTAAATCAAGCAAATCTCCACTCTTCAAGCGATAGTATCTCTTTTTATGTTTCATGGATTCTAAAACATTAACAATCTCATCATTTTCAATACTTCCCAAATCAAACTGATACGAAAGAATATTATCAGTTCCAATACTAAAACTAGAACGAACACTATTTTCTTTAATGATTTTTGTTTCCTTCATCTTATCTGTTGTAAATACTTCATATTTTTTACTCATTTCAAACAAGGTCTCATCTAAAAATAACCCAATCGTATCCATTTCTTCCATATAAATCTTAACGTCATCAATAACAAAACCATACCCCAAAAGTTCTTCCAATACTTTGCCTTCCTCTTCTTCATCTCGTACAATATTAGTATTCTTATCAAAATAATCTATTTCTTTTTCTTGATAAACCAATTTTAAAGAACACAAAATCATATTGGCTTTAAAATCTAAATAAATTTTAACATTTGGTTTGACCCCTAAAATAATCGTATCCTTAACAGTTTTATCAAGTAATACATTGCTTTTAAGAATCGGTAAAATACCTTCTTTAAACGTTTCTAAATCCTCTTCTTTAAACTCTAAATCATGCAATTGACTTTCTTGCATTAAGGAAAGAATTTTACTAGCCTTAGTGGGAAGTATAAAAAAGACATTTTCTTTCGCAATATATCGAAAATCTTCAGTTAAAAAATCATACCCTTGTTCATACATAGCGAGTTTATAGTACTTCTCTTTCTTTTCTAAAGAAAGTTTAAGTGGATTATCTCTCACAATTTCTGTAATTAATCCATACCCTTTAACAAAAAAATTTTTATTAAAAAGCAACTCTAAAAAAGAAGAAAATGCTCTCATAGATAAAGTTAAATTACGAAAATTATAATAAAAATCATTATGATGCATACTTAAAAGATAAGATAAAATCGCTTCATCGGTTTTAGAAAAAAAGTACCTACTAGGCTCATATGTAAAATTTTTACCAAATACAACTTCCCCTTCTTCATTTTCATAAACTTCTAAAAACTGGTTTAACTTATTATTCAAAGTATATAATTTGTCTTCCCCTATTTTAAAAGATAAAGCAACAACAGATTCATAATAGTTATCACGAAACTCTAGTTCTACCTCTAGTTGGATTTGTTTTTTTAAATTTATTTCTTTTTTAATAGGTTTATAAAACTCGTCCAAAATACGTTTAGAAAGATACAACTTTTTTTCTTTTGGATCAAGAGGAAAAACCAATTCACGAAAATGTATCATACAAGCCGCAATATGTTTACAGTTTCCCCAAGACTGAAACTGCATACAAGTACATTCTGTTGATAAAATTTCATGATTTTCTATTTGAATTTCTACCTTATAATTGCATTCATAATAATGT
>CAMYTM010000096.1 GCA_947297555.1 uncultured Mycoplasmatota bacterium
TCTAAAAACTGTCTAGCAATAGTCAGTTTTTTTGTGATTGAAAAAAGAATTGGTTCTTGTTAGAATAACTAACTGTGATATTTATGGAAAGAAAAAATGGCTATGTAATAATAGAGGATTGGAAAAAAATTAACAGAAAATTTATAGGAAATAGAAACACTAAAAAGATATTTGGAAAAAATAAAGAGAATGAGTTTACATAATAATATAAGATTAATAGAGAAACAAACAGAAAGACAAGTTCCAATAGAAATTAAATATCGCTTAATAGAAGATACACAAAGGTGTTTTAACAGTGTAGAAGATATAGTAAATAACAGGTAATATAAAAAAATATAGACAAAGAAGGAATAAGGAATTTCCGTTGCTATCTAAAACATTTCCATGATATAATGAATAACGAATAAGGAGGCTTAAAATCATATGAAAGTAATTCTATTACAAGATGTAAAAAAGCAAGGCAAAAAAGACGATATATTAGAAGTAAGTGACGGTTATGCCAACAACTTTCTAATAAAAAATAAACTTGCTGTTCCATACTCTAAAAAAAGCAAAGAAGTATTAGAAACAGAATTAGAAATAAGAAAAAAAGACGAAGAAAAAAGAATAGAAGAATGTCAAAAAATGGCCCATGAAATTAAAAAGAAAAAATTAATATTCACACTAAAATCAGGAAAAGATGGCAAAACATTTGGTTCTATCTCTTCCAAACAAATAAATGAGGAATTAAAAAAATTAGGATTTACCATTGATAAAAAAAGTATTTTTGTAGATCATGCAATAGATACTTTAGGATGTCATGAAGTAGAAATTGAACTACACAAAAAAGTAAAATGTAAAATAACAATTGAAATTAAAGAAAAATAAAGAAGGTGAAAAGCATGGCTATAAAACAAATGCCTCAAAACAAAGAAGCAGAAATGAGCGTACTTGGTGTATGTTTTTTAAATAAAGAAGCCTTACAAAAAGTATGTGAAGAAGTAAATATAAGTATGTTTTATAGTGAAGCCAACAAAAAAATATTTGAAGCCCTTCTGGAATTACATAAAAATAGTACTCCTATTGATATAACCACTGTTAAAAATGAACTTGATAAACAAAAAAATTTAAATGCAATAGGAGGATTAGAATACATAAGTGAAGTGATTGATTCCGTTGCTACAACAGCAAATTTAGACTCTTATATTCAAATTATTAAAGAAAAAGCAATCCGTAGAAGCCTAATTGATACAGCAACAAATATCATTACAGATACTTATGAAGAAGAAAAAGACTTAGCGCTATTACTTGATAACTCTGAAAAAAAGATAACAGATGTTGCTAAGTCAAGAGTATCAAAAGAATTAACGCCAATATCAGAAGCATTAAGACAAGCCCAAGAAAATTTAGAAATACTTGCCAAAAACAAAAGTGAAATTACAGGGCTTGCTACTGGTTTTTATGATTTAGATAAAGCAACTAGTGGATTGCATGGAGGAGAACTTATTATTTTAGGAGCACGTCCCGCTGTTGGTAAAACTGCTTTTGCTTTAAATATTGCCACCAATGCTGCGATGTCAACTGATAAAGCCGTAGCCATTTTTAATCTAGAAATGACTTCTGAACAATTAGTAAATCGTATGCTAAGCGCTGTGGGAGGAATTGAAGGAGATAAGTTAAAAACAGGATCTCTTAACCATAATGACTGGAAAAAATACAATGAAGCCATGAGCCAACTTGCCGATACTAACATATATATTGAGGATGATGTCTCTGTAACAGGGCCAGAAATAAGAGCAAAATGTCGTCGTCTTGCCAATAGTGCAAAAGGCCTTGCTCTAGTCGTTATTGATTACTTACAGTTAGTTACAACCGGTGGAAGAGCAGAATCTCGTCAAGTGGAAGTATCAGAAATTTCTCGTTCCTTAAAGAAGATGGCAATTGAACTAAATGTTCCTGTAATTGCCCTAGCCCAATTAACTCGTGGAGCAGAACAAAGAAAAGATTCTAATCAACCAAGATTAGTCGATTTACGTGAATCAGGATCAATAGAACAAGATGCCGATTTAGTAATGTTTTTAAACCGTCAAGATTATTTTGAAGAAAAATCAGCAGATAAAAAGCCAACCATTATACCAGTAGACTTAATTATAGCCAAGCATCGTCGTGGCTCCACTGGGCTTATACAACTAATATTAGAATTAGACAAAAGTTGCTTTAAAAACTACCAGCGTGTAGAGCCAGTTATAGAATATTAAAAAGGGTGATGAAAATTGAAAAAAACAGAATTAACCAAAGCCATTATTTTAACAAGCATTATAGGAGTTCTCTTATTAATTATTGGATTAACTACTCGCGATTTTGATTATGCAAAAAAAGTATACCAAGTATATTTAAATGGAAACAAACTAGGATTAATTGAAAATCAAGAAGATTTATATGCCTTAATTAACGAAGAACAAAAAGAAATAAAAGAAGCCTATGGTGTATCAAATGTTTACCCCCCTAATGGTTTTGTCATTAAAGAACACAATACATATGAAGATGAGGTTGTTTCTGCAAAAGCCATTTATGAAACAATAAAAGACAAAGAAGATTTTACGGTACAAGGATACACAATTAAAATTAAATTCAAAGAGGAGGAAAAACAAGATTTAGTCATAAATGTTCTAGACGAAAATGTATTTAAAGAAGCCTTAACGAGTGTAGTGACAGCCTTTGTAGACAAAGATGAATTCTATGCTTATATAAATAATACACAAGAACCTATTGATGAAGTGGGAGAAATTATAGAGGACTTATATTTTGAAGAAACGATTACCATAAAACCTACTTTTATTAGTGTAAATGATAAAATATATACAAATGCCAATGAATTAACGCAATATTTATTATTTGGGCCTGAAAAGAAAAAAGAAGCCTATACTGTAAAACAAGGAGATACAATTGCATCTATATCCGAAGAACAAAAACTAAATACACAAGAATTTTTAATTGCAAATCCTAAATATAAAAATGAAAATAGTATATTAACAATTGGAGACAAAGTGGATATTACCCTAATTAACCCAGTACTTACCTTAGTAGAAAATATTTACTCTGTATCAGATGAAGAACAAAAATACGAGACAGAAGAAAAATACGATTCAACCAAACCAATTACATTTAGTGAAATTACTCAAAACGGAATTACTGGAATTGAACGTATAAGTAGAGAAACACAAGTTGTAAATGGAGAACCAAACCAAGGTGTTGGTAAATTTAGTTCTGTGACAATTAGAGAAACTCAAAATGAAATTATTACTAAAGGTGGATATAAACCAAATGGTCACTATGTGGATCAAGGTGGTGCCTGGGGATGGCCGACGAATCGTCCATACGTTATTACTTCAGAATTTGCATATCGTTGGGGGTCTTTCCATAATGCAATTGACATTTCGATTCACCCAATGGGATCTCCAATTTATGCAACAAAAGATGGCGTTGTAGTAGAAACAGAAAAAAATTGTGCCAATGTTGGAAGTTATCGTAACCAGTGTGGGGGAACATATGGAAATCATGTAATTATCAATCATAATAATGAATATTATACAATGTATGCCCATATGCTACAAAATGTAGAAGTAAATGTCGGAGATACTGTAAAACGTGGTCAAATTATTGGTTACATGGGAAGTAGCGGTTCTTCAACGGGAGTACATTTGCATTACGGCATATCAAAAGGTGAACCAAATCATGGCGGACAATGGATTAATCCTCGGAGTCTATATAGATAATGCGAGTTGTTATTCTAGCAAGTGGCTCCGAAGGAAATTCGACTTATATAGAAACTGAGGGAACCAAACTACTTATTGATTTGGGAAGAAATGCCAAATACATCAAAGAAAAACTGGCAGAAATTAATAGAACTCCCGAAGAAATAGATTATATTTTGATTAGTCATACCCACAAAGACCACACCAGTGCTTTAAAAACGTTTGTCAATCGTTACAAGACAACTGTTCTTTTAAGCCAAGAAATGTTTTATGATTTAGAAGATATAAAAGAATATGAAAATATTGTTATTTATGAAGATGATCTCTATTTAAAAGACATGAAAATTAAAACAATCAAATCCTCCCATGATGCTCCAGACGCCAGAAACTTTATTGTAGAAAAC
>CAMYTM010000097.1 GCA_947297555.1 uncultured Mycoplasmatota bacterium
AAAATCATTTTTAATAGATTTAACCCCAAAATTGGTTATATGTTCCAAAGTGATTGCCTCTTTCCTTGGCTCACCATATATGAAAACTGTCTACTTGGTCTAAAAATACAAAAGAAAAACACAAAAGAAAACCAAGATTATGCCATAGAACTGCTAAAAAAATACAATCTATATGAATTTAAAGATAAATATCCTACTTGTCTTTCTGGAGGAATGAAACAAAGAATAGCACTTATAAGAACTCTTGCTTTAAAACCAGATATCCTACTACTTGATGAACCATTTAATGCCTTAGACTATCAAAGTCGTCTTGCTATTAGTAACGATGTCTACGATATTATAAAAAAAGAAGGCCAAACAGCCATTATGGTAACACATGATATTTCTGAAGCCGTTTCTATGTCTTCAAAAGTATATGTATTATCTAAAAGACCATGTCAAGTAAAAAAAGTATACAAAATAGAACTTGAAGAGAAAAAAGATCCGATTAACAATCGAAAAGATAAGCGATTTATGGAATACTACGATAAAATTTGGAAGGATTTAGATGTCAATGTCTAAAGAGCAAAAAGAATATTTAATTAAAATTAAAAAAAATAAAATATTCACAATTGGAATTCAACTTTTTATTGTTCTTGTATTTCTACTCACTTGGCAAATCTTATCTGATAAAAAAATAATCAATCCTTTTATCTTTTCTAGTCCTAAAAAAATTATAGAAACTATTCTTTCATTACAACAAAATTACCAATTGTTTTCTCATATATTTACCACTATCTATGAAACGTTAATTGCATTTGTATTAGGAATTTCTTTAGGATTTATAATTGCTATTTTGCTTTATGAATTTAAAACACTTGCTAAAATCATAGATCCATTTTTAACCATGTTAAATTCACTACCTAAAGTTGCATTAGGACCTATCATTATTATTTGGACTGGTGCTAACACAAAATCAATTATTACTATGGCCCTTTTAATTAATTTAATTATTAGTATCATTACGATATATAACGGTTTTTTAAACACAGATACTTATAAAATAAAATTATTAAAATCTTTCAAAGCAAGTAAGTTACAAATCCTAACACAAGCCGTAATCCCTTCTTCTTATAGGACAATATTATCATCTTTAAAAATAAATATATCTATGAGTTTAATTGGTGTGATAACAGGTGAATTTTTAGTTAGTAAAAAAGGTATAGGATACCTTATCATATATGGAACACAAGTATTTAATTTAAACATTGTCATGAGTGGTATCATTATTCTTATTTTTATATCATTTATTTTATATGAACTCATGAACTTATTAGAAAAAAAATTACTAAAAGAAAAATAACAAACAACTAAGCAACGTTTGTTATTTTTTATTTTGTTTTTATACTATCTTTTTTTAACTTCACTCCTATTTTTTCTCCCATTTTGATAGAAATTTCTTCCCCCTGCTCAGTTTTCATAAAATATTTTTCTGGAAATTTTACTCTATCTTTCTCCACGAGCATTATAATAGTACTTCCTCCAAAAAGAAAAGTTCCTTTTTCTTCTCCTCTAGAAAAAGAATGTTCCTCATGAAAATTATTTATTTTCCCTACAAACAACGCCCCTACCTCTATTTGCACAACATCTCCAAAATTTTCAGTGTGCAATACTGTATACTCTCTTGCATTTTCTATAAAAACCGGAACAGATTCTAACGCAATTGGACGAACAGTATGTAGTTTTCCTGGAATATAAATATTGCCTTCTTTTTTTCCTTTATCAATATAGCAATAGCGATGATAATGTTCTACACAAAGACGTATAACCAAACAAATTCCATCTTTATATTTTTGGGCTAATTTCTCATTTTTTAAAAGCGAAGAAATCGTATAGTGACTCTGCTTAACTGGTAACACCAAATCATTTTTAATAGAATAAATACTAATATAACCATCACTTGGAGATATAAAATGGGATTTTTCTCTATCAATAGGTCTTGCTTCTTGACGTATTTTTCTTGAAAAAAACGCATTAAAACTATTGAAATCATCACAATAATACTCCTCCATTTTAATGTGATTTTTACATGCAAAACGCTTTATAAATAATTTAGAAAAACGGGTACTAAGAAGAAAACCGCCTATCTGAGATATCCATCGATTCGTTATAAATTTTAAGAAAAAACGTCCAACGCCTGTATAATATAAAAAACGTAACCCAAAACTTTCTTTTTTCATTTTTCTTTCTCCTTAACTAATACACAACTTAAGTAAAACTAATAAGCCAAATTCAATAATTCCTAATAAAACCATAAATAGAATTCCTTTTAACCCAGGTTTTTTTAATGAAAATTTTAAAAGAAAGGCTAATCCAGTCAAAAACATAGCCACAAAATATAACAAAGTAATATCTATAGAAATAATGTATTGTAACAATAATATAGCCGGAAAAATCAAAGACGCCGACGTAACAGGAAGTCCTGTATATACCTTTCTAGATCCTTTTTCTTTCTTCTGTCTCTCCTCTTCTGTTATATTAAAATAAGCAAGACGGATTAAGGCTGCTAACACATATAATATAAGAATCATATGTAATAAAACACGCATTCCCATACAATACCACATAGAATCTCCAATATGTAAAATCGACTGAAAGAACGGAGAAGTTCGCATCATCGCTGCCCCAATACAAGCAGGCAAAACACCAAAAGCAACTAAATCTGAAAGTGAATCGATTTGAATACCAAAATTCCTTTCCATTATAGAACGTTTTTTCTTAGTAGAAGCCACTTTCCCATCAAATGCATCACAAAGACCACAAAAAAGGAGAAAAAATATTCCAAAATAGGGAGACCCCCCCCCCGGACCACTTAATGAAACTATAATACCTGCACTAGCAGATAACAAAGAAAAATAAGTAAGCAATACTGTATAATCATAAAATCCTATCATTTTTTACTACTCCTTTTTATAGATAAATACTTGCCCAAAATGGCAAATCCGCAAACAAAGATACAAATATAAAACGACATGGCTCTTGCTAATAATTCTAAATTTACGGCAATATCTGAGTTTAATAACAATTTAAAACCATCTAACATTAAATAGTCGGTAACTCCCATAGCACCAGGTATAGGAACACAATAGGCTCCCAAAATTACAAAACTTTGCATTGTCCAAATAGGAACGACTTTATCTATACTTCCTTGTGTTGCTAAAAACACAAATATAACGACACTAATTTGACAACTTCTTTGTAAAAGATTAAAGAATAATGCTTTTAACAATACTTTCTTTTTTCCTTTTAAAAGTTTAGCATTCTCCTGATATTTTTCCATTACCTTGTTTAACTTCGTTAATTTTTCTGAAACGTTAGAAATGAAATGGGCTTTACTTAAAATAGTGAGGACAAAACGACAAATAGAAAATAATAACTTATCCTGATAAAGTAAACAATAAAACAAGGCAATTAAAAGAAACTGAACTAAAAAACCAAATCCAATTAATAATTTCGAAACCAAATGAAGTTCAAAATAAAGCGAAGGAAAAATAAGAAAAGCAAAAAAACTAATAATTAAAATAGAAATAGAATACAACATTAAATTATAAAAAAGAGTGACTGTTACAATAGGTCCCGAAACACCATCTTTTAACATAAAATAAGCACTTGCTGGCTGTCCTCCTGATGCAGAAGGCGTAATAGCAGAAAAATAGATATCCGCCGCTGAATAGAAAAAACCATTACTTTTTTTATGCTTATAACCAAAAGATTTAGTAATAGTTGTTAAAGCACACCCCTCAGAGACTATAAATCCTAACATGGAAAGAATAGCCAAAATTAAAAACAATGGGTTAGCCTCTTTCAAAAAAGCAAAAAAAGAAAACAAAGAAAAACTTTTATTTGTGCCTACAATAGCAAAAACGCTGCCTAACGCAAGCAATAAAAACAAAAAAGCCCACAAATATTTTTTTCGACTTGAAATAATAGAAAGAGTCATTTGATCATCAATTTGCTTTTCTTCTACTTTCATATTTACTACCTCTACTACATCTTTTTTTTAATTTAGATTCTATTTTCTCAAATAAAATACTTGTATTCCATTTATGAGAGAACAAAATACCTATTTCCACTACCAGTATACCAC
>CAMYTM010000098.1 GCA_947297555.1 uncultured Mycoplasmatota bacterium
CATCTATAGCAAGAGTGGCTTGCATTAAAATTTCTTTATTCCAATTATCGCTTCCATCTTCTATTCCGCCAGTATCAATTAATAAAAATGCTTTGTTTTTATAAAAAACATCCCCATAGATACGATCTCTAGTTACTCCAGGTGTATCTAAAACAATAGATTTATTTTCTCTGATTAAGCGATTAAAAATTGTAGATTTTCCTACATTTGGTTTTCCAATTAAACAAACGGTTTGTTTCATAAAAAACGCCCCTTTCTTTTAGTCGCTATTCTACCATATTCTGTTATTTATCACAAGTTGTTTTCACTGTTTCATCAAAAGCGACATAAATACGATTGTATTTTTCATATACGGTTAGTTCCAGATTGTCTAATCCTGTATTGTCACGCGGATTAATAATATAGGGTTCTTCACTGTTATCTTTTTTTAAATATCCTGTATCGATTAAGTCTTTTACTTTCATTTTTCTACTTGGATATGTTTCATAGTTCTCAGAAAAACTTGTCTTTCTATCTTCTCCATATAATTTTGCTGCAACTTCTATTGAATCAATTTTTTTACAGTACATGTTTTCTTTTAATTTATTGGATATTGCAATTGTACTAGGTACTGCAATTGTAATTAAAATAGCAAGTATTACAATTACTGCTAACAATTCTACTAATGTAAACCCTTTATTGTTTTTCATACGTCTCACCTATTTTTAGTATATCACATTTTTCACTTCTCTAAACGGAACTTGAAAGCATTTGACGTCAAACAAAAAAGAACCATTCTTAAAATGATTCTATATTTAATTTTACTTTTTTCTTTTCATGTAAATAAGAATAGGCCTGCACCATTGTACGTAATGCAGTAGCGGTATGTCCGGATTTTCCAATCACAGCCCCCATATCGCTATCTTTAACAAGAACTTCTAAATTAATAAAGTCATCATCGCTTCCTATTTCTTTTACACTTACCATGTCAGGTTCTTTTGCAATACTTTTTACTAAAAACAAAGTATATTCAACAATATCCATAAATTACTTCCCTGCTTTTTTATTTTTTGATTCAGCAAATTTTTTCATTATTCCTTCTTTTGAAAGAATATTTCTAACAGTTTCAGTTGGTTGAGCACCATTATTTAACCAATACATTGCTTTTTCTTCATCAATTTTTGTTTCTGCAGGATTTGTAATTGGATTATAAGTCCCTACTACCTCTAAAAATCTTCCATCTCTAGGACTTCTGGCATCTGCAGCAACTATACGATAGAAAGGTCTTTGCTTTGCTCCCATTCTTTTTAATCTTAATTTTACAGCCATTTTTTCTTCCTCCTTTAATTTCGAACTTAGTATATCATATGAAAAAGATAGTGTCAACTAAATAACGTTGACACTACTCATTTAAATATTCCTCATCTATTTCATCAATAGCAACTTCATCATTGCTTGTCATTATTTCATCATCTGTTACAATTTCATAATCGTCTTCCTCTTCTTCAATACTTACTTTTATTTTAGTATCTCCAATAATTTCTACTCCTAATTCTTTTTCTACATTTAATTTTACCACACCATCATTTACGTTTACATTTATAACAGTTGGCTGTTTTAAACTACGAACGATGATTTCTTCTTGATTTGTAAGTGTATTTCCATCTTTTAAATGTACTGGCATTTTATCTTGGTACCCAAAACTTTGTGTAGAAACTGCTGTTTTTGTATCATTATCATAAGAATACCAAACGTTTACGTCAAATGAACCCTCTATATTTACAACACCACCATTATTAAACCCTTTAAATCTATGATTAATTACCCAACATCCTAAAATAGTATCTGGTCTTAATTCTGGTGTAAGCATAAATTCATTTGTACTCGTTTTTTTGGCTTTTCCAATGATTGCTTTCGTCACAATTTCTTTAAAATTAGACATTTGTAACCCTCCTCTAATTTAATGTATGCAACTGATGTCCTTTTTGTTCACTTTGGATTTGCTAAATATGAAGATTTATGTTAGTATAACTACTAAATTTATAAAGGGATAGTGCTATGGAAAAAGTGTATATGTCAGAAAAAGAATTAACAAAAATGCCACTATATTATAAAATTAAAACAACAGAAGCCACTATACTTGAATATAGCAAAAAGGAAATTATTAAATATTTTTATTCTACTAGTGACAATAAAGTTTATACTTTAGAAGAAATAGAACGACAAGAAGAAGATTTAAAATTAATAAAAGAATTCTTACTTTTTAATAAAATAATGATTGTTCACTCTGAAATTAAAGGAGTTTTTTTAGAAAAAGGATATTCTACTAATTTGAATCAATACCTAGAAGATAAAAGTTGTAATTTTCAAAATCTTATTCTTATTTTGCAAAATATTGGTGTAGTATTAGAAACTTTAAAAAACATTTGTCAAAAAGAAGGAAAATTAAAAAATTTTTTTATTGGTGACATTCATGAAGCCAATATTTTAATTGATTCGATAACGAAAAAAATTCAATTTTGTGATTTGGATAGTTGCAAAATTGGAGATAATTTACCATTTCGTACTAAATACATTCGATTTTATAATATGAGACAATTTATCAATTCTCACTTATCTTTTAAATATCCTGCAAACAATCTTGAATACATTCCTAATCATAATACTGATCTTTATTGCTATAATGCTATGATACTTAATTTATTATTTCATATTGATATTCGTTTTCTCTCATTTACTGACTTTTGTAAAGAAATTTATCAATTACGCGAACAAGGGTTGCCAAAACCTCTCTTTCAAACTTTTTTAAATCTTTATAATACTATAGATAACGAAAACCCATACCATTATTTAGATACTATCCCAGAATCTTTCGAAAGAAAACTAAAACTTTAAATTTTATGATATGATAGTACTAGGAGATGAAAGAAAATGGATGATTGTTTATTTTGTAAAATAATAAAGGAAGAAATTCCCGCTTATAAATTATATGAGGATGATGTAGTGATTGCTTTTTTAGATGTTAATCCAAGGGACAATGGACATACTTTGGTAGTTCCCAAAAAGCATTTTGAAACTTTTATGGAAATAGACGAGGCGACACTTTTACATATTCATGAAGTTGTACAAAAACTTGTACCAAAATTACAAGAAAAACTTGGAGCAACTAGTTTCCATATAAATAATAACTATTTAGATAATATTGTAAATCATTATCATGTTCATATTGTTCCAAATTATAAAAGACCAGTAGAAGAAATTTTTGAAAAATTGAAATAAATAAGAAAAGAGACTTATTTATTTTTTTAGCCTCTAACTTTCTTTCTAACTGGCATAATTCTAATATTTTTAAAAACATCTGTAAACTAATTTTTTTCTTCCACATTCGAAATATATTAATGTTGACTCAGATATTCATCTCTTACTTGTGAATTCTTTTAAGTAAAGCCACAACTTTGATAGAGATGTTTTTAATTAATCAAAAATCACGTCATTCCATGAAAAATCTGTTGGTTTATTAGCATTAGAAAATTTAAACATACCTACAACTGATGCTTCTGTTTTATGAACAAAACTTATTCCATAGACAATAGTTATATTATTAAGATATGTAAACATGTTATTCATATTTATTACATTATTCGTATCAAATGAACTTAAATCTAAATTTTTTAAACTTGGGTTATTATAAAACATGCTTGACATATTTCTAACTTTACTTGTATCAAATGAACTTAAATTTAAATTTTTTATATTACTACAATACTGAAACATTGAAGCCATTGTTGTGACTTTGCTTGTATTAAAATTATTTACATTTATACTAGTCAATAAATTACAGTTAGCAAACATAAAACTCATATTTTCTACATTATCAGTATTAAAATTACTTATATCTAAAGTTGTCATCGCACGGCAAAAATAAAACATATGATGCATATCAATTACATTACTTGTATCAAATGAACTTAAATCTAAACCGATTAAACTGCTACAACCTTCAAACATTGAATTCATTGTAATTACTTTACTTGTATCTAAATATTTTATCCCTTCTATTGTTTCTAATTTTTTAAAATTATAAAATAAAGAACTACTATTTGAATTTGCTTTAATTCCTCCATCGCTTTGAATATATAATGT
>CAMYTM010000099.1 GCA_947297555.1 uncultured Mycoplasmatota bacterium
GGCATAGAATTGTCACAAAAAATGCTCACCGAAATAAAACAGTTTCAAAATATTGAAGAAGTAAATTACGAAGACAATATTCTTTTTATTACTTATAAAAAAGGCAAAAATAATTTAAGTGAACTTATGGACTTTTTAAAAGAAAAGAAAGTAACCTATAATAAGATATTTTCAGAGCGTCCTACTTTAAATGATGTTTTTTTAGAACTTACTGGAAAGGAATTAAGAGACTAATGTTTTTTCATAATTTTAAATATACCTTAAAAACACTTTTTAAAAGTAAAATGCTTATCTTTTGGACCTATGCTTTTCCTCTTATTTTAGGGACATTTTTCTATATGGCATTTTCTAATATTGAAAATAGTGAGAAATTAGAAATTATTTCTATTGCTCTTGTAGAAACGGAAGAAGAAAATAGAATTTATAAAGAAGTATTTGAAACTTTAAGCACGGAAGGAGCAAATCGAATTTTTACCACGCAATATCTAGAAGAGGAGGAAGCAAAAAATAAACTTTCTAAAAAAGAAATTTCTGGATATATTGTTTTAGAAAAAACGCCAAAAATTGTAGTAAACCAAAGTGGAATTAATGAAACAATTTTAAAACTGGTCGTGGAAGAAATAGAGGAAATGACAATAATTTCAAAAAATGTGCTTAATATAGAAATGTTTAAAAAAATGACTCTAGAAAAAAATAGAGTTAGTGAAAACCAACTGGATGACTATGCTTGGTATTATGAAATTTATAAAAAGGTCATGGAAGTACAAAATGAGTATGAAGCAAATCTTCAGGATGTTTCTAATGCAAATCTAAGTTATACAATGATAGAATTTTATACACTAATTTCTATGACTTGTTTGTATGGAGGAATTTTAGGAATGGTTGTTATCAATCAAAATATGCCGAATATGAGTAATAAAGGGAAACGGATTTCTATAAGTCCATTATCGAAAGGAAAACTTATATTTAGTAGTGTTTTTGCTAGTTACATTGTGCAGTTAATTGGTTTATCTTTGTTATTTTTCTATACTGTTTTTGTTCTGCATGTAGAGTATGGAACAAACTTGCCACTTATTATTTTACTTGCTCTTATAGGAAGTTTATCAGGTTTGTCTTTGGGAATTTTTGTTGCTTCTATTCTAAAAACAAATGAAAATACTAAAACAGGCATTATGATTTCAGTAACTATGTTTGGGTGTTTCTTATCAGGAATGATGGGAGTTACCATGAAATACATTGTGGATAAAAACTTTCCTTTACTAAATAAAATCAATCCTGCTAGCATGATAACAGATGGTTTTTATTCTTTATATTATTATAGTACACAGAGTCGCTTTTACTTTAACATTATAAGTCTTCTTGTATTTTCTAGTATTTTATTATTTTTCGCAACACTTTCTTTGAGGAGGCAAAAATATGACAGTATTTAAAGCATTTTTAAGGGTTTTAAATAAAAATAAAGCCATCATTATTATGTATACAGCAATTTTAGTTTTCTTTGCTGGTTTTAATATGAAGACCAATGACAATACTATATCATTTACAGCAAGTAAAGCAGACATTTTAATTGTTTGTGAGGATGAAATGCTGGGAATTACTAAGCATTTAGTGGAGTATTTAACTAAAAATAGTAACGTTAAGGAAATAGAGAATCTAGAGGAAAAAAGAAATGACGCTCTTTTCTATCGTGATGTAAATTATATTGTTTATATACCAAATGATTTTAGAAAACAATTTTTAAACCATCAAAATCCAGAAATAAAAATAAAAAGTACAAAAGATTATCAGGCCAGTTTAGCAAGCATGTTACTAAAGCGTTATTTAAAGATAGCGAATACGTATTTAGAATTTGGCTTTTCAGAAGATGAACTTGTTAACCTTTTGAATGAAACTTTAGAAAATGAAGTTCATATTGAATTAACTTCTAAACTTGATACGGATAGTTTAACCAGAATTGCTACTTATTATAATTTTACCAATTATTGTATGTTAGCTGGTTCTATTTATATTATTTGTCTCATTTTATCTAGTTTTAAAAAGGAAAATGTTTTAAAAAGAACAATGATTAGTAGTATGCATTATCAAAAATACAATCGAATATTACTTCTATCCAATAGTTTATTTGCTTTTATAATGTGGTTCTTTTATGTTTTATTGAGTTTCATTTTGTACGGAAGTAGTATGTGGAGTTTACATGGAATATTTTTTATCCTAAATTCTTTTGTCTTTTCCTTTTTTGCTTTAACTCTTGCTTTTTTCTTAGGAAATATGATTTCTGATAAGAATGCTCTAAATGGAATCATCAATGTGATTGCTTTAGGAACTAGTTTTTTGTGTGGTGCATTTGTACCATTAGAGTGGCTTCCTAAAACAGTATTACATATTGCGCATATTTTGCCATCTTATTATTTTATTAAATCAAATGAATTGTTAAAAACAATAGAAGTATTTGATTTTGTATCTTTAAAACCAATTTATTTAAATATGATGATACTTCTTTTATTTGCTCTTACTTTTATAATGGTTTCTATAATTATAACGAATAAGAAAAGGAAACTCGCATAAATTGCTTTACAAGTGAGAAAAAAAATTTTAAAATACAATTTAAAATATAAATTGAAAAAGAGGGATAAATATGAACGAAAAGATAGAACATAATTATTTTTATTTAAGTTTTAGAAGAGAATATTTGAATATATTGAAAGAAGCACAAAGGAATAAAATCCAAGATAAGGAGCAAGAAAATGAATGGTATGACTCTTTTACTATGTATGTTCCTACGAAAGAAGAACAAATTTCTATTTTTGATAAATGTTTATTTGAAATTTGTATTCATTATATTTCTCTATCAAATTCAAACATTATAGTACTTCCTAATCATTCTATGGAACTTTTGAATTTAATTCTTGAGGAGATGCAATTTAATCCTTACCAAGAAAGTTTTTTAATGTCTTTACAATATATTTTTCAAGATTATTTTGCCGCTTTGAAACGGGGAGCCCCACTTCTTGTTTTGAACGAAGAAGACATAAATCCTTCTTTTCAAGTTACTTTAGATTCGAACTATCAAATGACACAATTTGAGGCAATAAATATGAATTTAGTAGAACAAAATAAAGTTATTTTGCGTATTTTAACTCTAGAAAAGAATAACCAAATGGGACCCGTTCCAAACGTAGAATACATCTATCGCAAAGATATTTAGGAACAAATCTTTTATTAGGTTTGTTTTTTATTTGAAAGTTTTTCCAATCTACCAAAAAAACTTTATATTTAGAAATTTATGCTGTATAGTATATGTAGGTGATATTTTTATTAGTAAAAGAAAAATATTTAAGCAAAATATTATGTAATTCCTTAATAAAAATATGAACTTAAACGTAGTGGAAAACCGGTTCTTTTAAATCAGATTTATGAACAAAGTATTTCGTTATGATATTTATGGAAAACAAGTTTTAAAACCAATTCATAAATATTACGCAACAGACTTAGGTGTAAAAGCAAATAGCAAAAACGTAAATTATTCGCAATGCTTTGAAAATATTGTATATAATGAATTGATAAAGACTTTAAAGTGTATATTGGAAAGATCTCAAAAGGTGAAATTGATTTTATTGTAACAAAAAAATGGTGCTATGAAATATATTCAAGTCTTTTATGAATTAAGCGATGAGAAAACAAGAGAAAGAGGTTCGTTGCTTTTAAAGAAATCGACGATAATTTTCTTAAATATATTATTTTAAAAGATAAAGAAGATTCCTCAAGAGATGGAATAATTCATTTAAATATTTTTGCATTTCTTATGCAAAATGATTTTTAATAAAATTAATTAAACAAAAAAGAAAGTAGGTTAAAAAATGAATATAATAAGAACCATCGATTTATGGACAGAACAACATATCAACCATTATGAATGCTTTAATGGTGCATTTGTAGATGGATTTGAAAAAGAAAAAATTGCTTTCGACGAATACAAGATTGTAAAGAATTGTAATTGTCTAATAGAGTGTAACGATAAAAATATCAATATTAGCAATAAACATCCTGCGATTGTATTTTACCAAGATAAAAATCCTGTAAGACTTATGGTAGTGAACAAAGATACGGAAATTAATCATTGT
>CAMYTM010000100.1 GCA_947297555.1 uncultured Mycoplasmatota bacterium
GCCATGAATATCATTTGTACGATTCACAATAATTCCCGCAATATCCGCCCCAACACTCATTAAACTTTTCTTAGTAAACTCCAGTTCATTAGTTTTGGTTTGATTCACAGAAGATACAATAACAGTTTTATCTACATATTTCGTTAATATAAGAGAGTCCGTAAGACCATTTACTGGAGTACCATCTAAAATAATATAATCAAATTTATCTGCTAAAGTACGCAAAAGCACCTTTGTCTTTGGTGAATTTAACAACTCACTTGGATTTGGAGGAACCACACCTTTTGATAATAAATATAAATTTTCAATACGTGTTCTTCTAATATAACTGTTAAAGCGTACTTCTACATTTTCAAGTAATAGATTAGAAAGACCTTTATCATTTTCAATTCCAAATATTTTATGAAGTCTTCCTTTTCTCATGTCACAGTCCATTAACAAGACTTTACTTCCATTTTGAGCGAATGCAGTTGCTAAGTTAGTACTAATAAAACTCTTTCCCTCCCCAGGAACAGAAGAAGTCACCAATATAGAACGTACTTTTTTATCAACTCCAGAAAACTCTAAATTTGTTCTAATAATACGAATGGCTTCTGCAACACTAGATTTCGGATTCTTATCGACAATGATTTCATCTTTCATTTACGTTTTCCTCCTTTTTTCTTTTTTGTATAATCTGGTACAGAGCCTAAAATTGTAAGTCCAAACTTTCTTTCTACGTCGCTAACACTTTTTATCGTAGTATCAAAATAATAGAAAATGAAAAGTACAAATATAGCAACCGCTACTCCTGCTCCAACATAAAGAATCACTTGTTTGGAGATATTAAAATTAGATGGATAATCTTCAATCTCAGCAGAATCTAATATAGAAACATTGGACAAATTATACAAATCTTTTGCTTCTTTACCAAATACTTCCGCTACTTCATTGGCAATGAAATAAGCCTGTTTTGCAGAAGCATCTGTTACAGAAATCTCAATAATCTCTGTATCTTTAATAGCACCTACACTTATCATTTTGGCAAGTTCGCTAGTGCCATACTCTAATTTTAAATTTTCAATGACTTGATTTAAGACTCTCCTACTTTTCACTATTTCTTTGTAAGTACTTACTAATTTGGAATTTACAGTTAAATCAGATTGTGTAATACTAGAAGTTTCGTTACTACTAAATCCAGTTAATATAATACTTGTTTTTGAAGTATATTTTGGTTGTTGTAAAAAAACAGAATACAAACACCCTAAAGTTACCACAAATGCAACAATTGCAAAAAATGGAACACTTTTATTTAAAAAATATAATAATAAATCTTTTATATCAAGTTCTTCCATAACGCCTCTTCCTATTCTGTTCATCATTATATCATAAGGAATTTTCTTTGTATAGAAAAAAACTGGGTTTGTAATCAGTTTTTTTAGCCTTTCCTTTGAAAAGTGACGGGAATAACCGACTCGCTTCTTACAAAGAAATGACTCTTTTATTTGATTATCCATTAACTGCATATAAAATTAATCTGGATCTTCTTTACGTCATTTTAATTCTACTACAACATAACAATTAAGTTTTATATTAAATAACAAAATATCTCCCAATTGACTAAAGAAAACATATAATTTAACAAAATGGCAATTTCTAAATCTTGTTCAGAGGTAATTGTTCTATTCTTATCAAATTCAATAATAATAGGATTTTGCATCATATTCAGAATAGGAGAATCTTTTAAAAAGAGTTATAATTTCCATACTTGGCCCTTTCTTTTCCACCTTGCGTTTCTATCAAAAGTCTCCCTATATTTCAATCATTTTCTAAAGTATCTTGATTTACTTCTAAAACTCAAACTCTTTTCCTTCATTCTTTTTTATAAACAATTCAACTTCTGTGTAATAATTCATAACATCCTCCTACTATTATATATACACTATAAATTGGTGATTTCCTTTTTTAAACAAAAAAAATACCTTCTTTTTATGAAGATATTTTTGCTTCTCTTTTTTTCTTATCAAAAATATTTAAAGAAAGAATCCCTACACTTGCCCCACTCGTATCAATAAATACATCAAAAAATCTTGCAGTACGTTCGTTTACAAACAATTGATGGAATTCATCGGTACACGCGTAGAAAAAACAAAACAAAATAGAATAAAGAAATGCATGCTTTACTTGATAATTTTTTAAAGTCATAAAAACTAAAATACCCAGTAGTAAATAAATAGTAAAATGGGCTCCTTTTCGAATGAAAGTCCTTGTCTTTACAATATAGTTTTCCTTTTCTTGCTCTGTGACTTCTTTTTTTATAATCTCCGACTTTATTTCTAAAGTTTTTATAGCAAACTGATCACTTAAACCTTGGCTAGTTTTAGCATTTTGATTAGAAAAGAAAAAGATAGTCATCATACAAAGAAAGACCAATACAGAAAGTAATATCCTTTTACGCTTCATGTAAAACCTCATATATCTTTTGTTTTGCAACCTTTACACTATTCATATTAGGTTCCATAACATACAATTTATGTTTAGAACCCATACTGTAAGTATAATCCATACTTCCACTTCCTGTTACAGCATAGGATTCTATTTTCCATGATGGCATTTTTTCAAGTTGATATTTAATAAAAGAAGTCATCTCTTCCATGGACATATCCGTTTGAAAAGTTCCATCTAAAGCATTCAAAATACTATTATATTTACTAATTAAAATAGTAGAACTCGTCAACTTCTCTAAAATAGCCGTCATAACTTGTTGCTGATTGGCTCCTCGATGATGATCCCCCGTTTGATAGGCATATCGTTCTCTAGCATAAGCAAGAGCCAGTTTCCCATCAAAATGATTCCAGCCCTTATTAATATAACGACTATCATTTCGTGGTTTGTATGCCAAATCGGAATAAATATCAATTCCTCCAATAACATCTACAACTTTTATCACCGTATTAAAATTAACCCGTACATAATGCGTAATATCAATTTCATAAAAATTCTCTAATGTTTTAATACTTTTATCAATTCCATAAATTCCAGCGTGAGTTAATTTATCCCTTAAACCTGTTGTTCCAGCCAGTTGAACATAATAATCCCTCGGCGTATTCACAAATAAAACATGATGCGTTCTAGGATTAATAACAGCAAGTTGATTTACATCACTTCTACCTCTAGAACTTACAACATTTCCCCACTGGTCAATCCCACTAATATATAAAATAAAAGGCGTTAACGTAATTTCTGTATTCTTTCTTGTCTCTTCATTTTCAATATGAGTTTTTTCTTTCACCTCAAACGTATAAAGGACTTTCGTACTTGTTTCAAGATTTTCGATTTCCTCTTTTAAAATCGCCAAATAACTACTTTCCAAAACAATAGCATCCACTTCTTTTTCGAATAAAGCATCTACAACACTCCCAAATTCTTCTTTTAAAACTTCTTGATATTGAATTTTATTCTGTAAACTATTGTGAATTTCTTCCTTGTAGTCGTCAGACATATATCCTACCATTTTGTTTTCTATTTCTTCTAATTGGCTAAAACCATTTTCTTTCAAAGCAAGAACAGAAAACGTAAGCGTGTCATATTCTTGATTTGTATTATTAAAAAATAGATAAGTATTTTTTAAATAATCTCCTCCAAGATAAAATGCTCCACTAAAAAGCAGTAGAAAAAGAAACACTAACACTTTTATAATCCTATTCTTACGCTTAAATAAAAGATACAAAAACAAACAAAAAAGCACAAAAACAAGCAAAAATCCTCCAATTAAAAATTTCAAAGGAAGAATATTTAACTTGAGAATATGATAACTAAATATTCCAAAACTTACACAAAAGAAAACTGTAAATACAAGACTAAGTAAGAAAAAAACAAACTCTTTTTTATCTTTTTTCACAATAATCCCTCCTTTTCTTCGCTATTCTAACATATTTTTTATTACCAAAAGAGAAAATTCTTTAAAAATGGCTAAATTTACTATAAGTTTACAGTTACAACTATTTTCGTTTTAATGATAAAAAATTCTTAATCTCTATAAAACATGTCTTCACTGTACTTCGCATAAAAAGCAAAACAACTAAAATAGCAACCACCACATAAAGGACTCCACCATAAATAGCATTACA
>CAMYTM010000101.1 GCA_947297555.1 uncultured Mycoplasmatota bacterium
TGATTTTGGAGATTCTATTGCCATTGGTCTATCTTATTTTTTAGAGAAATTATCAACTAAAAAAGCCGATGAAAAGTTAACGTATGGTTATAAAAGGTATTCATTATTAGGCGCTTTTTTAACTTCTATGATTTTACTTATTGGTTCTTTTGTTGTTTTTTTGAATGCCATAGAACGTATATTTCATCCTGTTGAAGTTCATTTTACCGGAATGTTTCTATTTTCCATATTTGGAATTATTATTAATGGCTACGCTGCTTATAAGACAAGCAAAAGTCTTAGTTTGAATGAGCGAAGTGTCAATTTACATATGCTTGAAGATGTTTTAGGATGGATGGCTGTTTTAGTAGGGGCTTTACTCATTAAAGTAACTGGTTGGAATGTCATTGATCCGATTTTATCCATTGTTATTTCTATGATTATTGGTATAAAGGCATTTAAACATTCTTTTGATGTTGTGAAAGTGCTTGTAGAAAGTGTACCAAAAGGAATCGATATAGAAAATATCAAGGAAAATGTGAATCAAATTTCTAATGTAGAAGATGTACATCATGTGCATGTTTGGAGTTTAGATGAAGAAAATATTTTTTTAACGATGCATGTAAAGGTAAGTAAAACGGTAACCAAAAAGAATTATGAAATCGTAAAACAAGAAATCAAAGAAGTTTTAAAAGAAAAAGGAATCCATCATTCTACCATTGAAATAGAATATGAAAATTGTAAGGAAAAAAATTGTGAGTAACGAAATTGTATTTCATTGCATACAATAGTAGGGGATAGTATTCCCTATATAACTATGTTATAATGAATTAGTCTGAGGGTGAAGAGTTTTGACAAAATCACAAAGAAACGAATTTGACTTGTTAGTAGAGGATATTATTAATAATCATAATTTCAAAGAATTAGACAATGAAACGCATCATGGAATATCACGATATGGACATTCTTATCGTGTTGCAGAAGGTGTTTATAAAATAACAAAGAAATTACATTTTAATTATCAAGAAGCCACTAGAGCAGCACTTTTACATGATTTTTATTTTAATTATCAATTAGAAGAAAATGGAGATGTAAAAAATTTAGTAGAGCATCCAAAAATGGCTTTATTAAATGCCAGTAAATATTATGAGTTAAGTGATTTACAAAAAAATATGATTTCTTCTCATATGTTTCCGTTATCAAAAGAATTCCCTAAATATAAAGAAAGTATTTGTATGACGATAGTAGATAAAGTAGTAGCCATTTATGAACAACAGCGTTATAAAGTTGGAATGAAATTAGGAGTCTATTTGTTATTTTTATTTAATATGATTACATTACAAAAATAGAGGATTGAAGAATTAGTGAAAGAAGAATTTAATAGTATAAAAACAGAATCTTTTCGTAAAATTATTTTGGATTTTATATTTCCATGTCATCGAAGTGAAGATTATTCTGTTTATGGAAATTTACTTGTACGTTTGCTTACTAAAAAAACGAATCAATATAAAACGGAAGAAGAGTTTTCGAATGCTTTAATCGAAAATTATGTTATGGATTTTTCTTTAAGCAAAATGAATTGTGGAGAAAACTGGTTTTATATGTATCGTTTTATTATTGCCGATAATGCCATTTTAAAAGACAGTCAGTATGATTATCAAAAAACAATTTCTTTTATTATGGATACTATTTATAATCCTTATGCTTTAAGTGATTCTTTTTATTTAGAAGAAGTAGAAAATGCTAAAAATCGTTTAGAGAATTTTATAGAAAGCGGTTTTAAAAATATTAATAGTTATGCGAGTATAAGAATGGAAGGGTTAATCGATGATTGCCATTATTTTAGTGATTCTATTTATAAACATAAAAAAGATATCCAGGCTATTACAGGTAAAGAATTGTATTCTTATTATAAAGAGGTTATAGGGAGTAAGAGACCTTTAGTGTTTGCATCTGGAAATATCGAAGATTCTTTTGCTGATTTATTAAAACAAAGTTTTGGGGAATCTCGTGAGTGTTCTTCCTATATTCCTTATCAAATTAAACCTTTTCTACCTAGAGAAGGAGTGAATTTAATAGAAGAAACAGGTACTTATAATCAATCTATTTTAAAGGTTGTCTATAAAATAAAGGATTATAAACAAGAAGATGCCGTTTATTTAAGTTTGCTTCATTTTCTTTTAAGTAGTCAATCTACTCGGATTTTACAAGAATTTTTAAGAGACCGAGATAAACTTGTCTACACGGCTTCTTCCAGTTTTAATGTTTACCATGGTTTTTTTGTTGTTCATGCTCAAATTTATCGTGAGAAATATGAAGTTGCAAAGAAAACAATTTTTGAGATAATGGAGTGTTTACAAGATGTGTCTTTTCTATCTTCAAAAATAGAGAGTATAAAAGAACGTGAACGAATTAATTTGGAACGCCAAAAAGATTCTTTCACCTCTTTAATTAATAATTTTAAAATAGTCTACTTTCATACAGGATACCCACTTAATGAAGAGTATGAAATATTAAAAAAGATTACTCCAGAAGAATTTGTGGCTTTTGTGAAACGCTTGAAGTTAGATACCATTTATTATTTGGAGGGAAGTAAAGATGAATAAGAAAAGAATCCATAGAGTTTTAGAGAATGGTCTACATATTTACTTTTATCCAGATCAAAACAAACACTCAGTATTTATTGATTTCATAGTGAAGTATGGGGCTTTTCATAGTGATTTTTTAAGCGATGGACAAGTATTTCACATGAGAAATGGAATGGCTCATCTTTTAGAGCATTTATTATATGAAAAAAATAGTGATGGTCATTTTGCCCACATATTTGGAGAAAAAGGGATGCAAACTAACGCAACAACTAGTACTTTTATGACTGATTTTTATGTAGATGCCGTGGAAGAAGTGGATTTTGCTTTAGAACATTTAATTAAAGGTCTTTCAAACCCTGTATTTACAAAAGAAGATATCGAAGTGACAAAACCACCTATTTATCAAGAAATACGCATGCGTAATGATGAGATTGGAAGAACTGTATATAAGTCTCAAACGAAAAATATGTTAAAAAACTATACTTACATCGATGGCTTAGGGACAATAGAAGATGTGGAATCATTTACTTATGAACAAGTAAAATTGTGTTATGATACATTTTATCAACCTAAAAATGAAATATTATTTATAGCAGGAAACTTTGATGTAGATACAATGTATAAAAAAATACAAGATATCTATGCCTCTATTTCTGTTAAAGAGATTCCTTTTTCTTTTATAAAAAAGGAGGAACCGAAAGAAGTAGCATGTCATTATGATAAAGTAGAAATGCCAATTTCTAAAGATTTTGTAAGTGTTTGTTATAAGGTTGATTTTTCTAAATATTCTTCTAGAAAACGCAGAATGCTTTCTTGCTATATTGATTTATTTTTAGAAATGCATTTTTCAAGTATTTCATCACTTTATAAAGAATTAGTAGAAAAGAAAGTCATTGATTATGCAATTTCTTATGATTATGATTATTTTGAAGATTATTTATTAGTTAAGGTTTCTAATTATACCAATGAGGAAGATGTATTTGTTGATAGAGTGAGAGATGTGTTTGAGAGTGAACGAAACTTTAAAGAAGAAGTTTTTCGTTTGGATTTACAAATGATGCGCATGTCCAATTTGTGTAGTGATATGTCTTTGTATGGTTTGTTTTGCCAGTTTCGTTTAAATTATAGTTATTATGGTTACGACGATTTGAATACCGCGGAAGATTTACAAAGTTTGAATTTTGAAGATTTTAAGAATTTTATTGATGGCTTGGAATTTAAAGAATATTTAGTTACAAAGATTACCGATGTAAAAAATTAGTAGTCTTTTTTGTTGACAAGGAGTAAATCTTGTTTTGTACAATAGAAGTGATGGGAAAACATTGTAGGAGAAAGTCGTTTAAATATGTTAATAACAGTAAGGGTAGAAGTTGAAAATGTTCCTTTTTTCCCGCTTATAGAAATAATTGATATATTGACCATGCAACAAGTGAAGGAGGCAAACGTGCGTCATTAGCATGGGACAAAGTTGCTTTTGAATTTGCCACCATTAGAACCCATAGGGTTAGGGGAAGATATAGGAACTAGGATAATTT
>CAMYTM010000102.1 GCA_947297555.1 uncultured Mycoplasmatota bacterium
AAGTGAAGCAGTCAAATTATTTGAAACAATGAAAAAAAAGAATTGTGATATTGTGATTGGTTCTAGATATTTAAAAGATTTAGGATATCCATGTCCTTTTTTTAGAAGAGTAGGAACAAAAATATTTGAAATTATGATTAAAATTTTTTGTAGTAAAAAAATAGTAGATCCATTGTCTGGTTTTCAATGTTTAAATAAAAAGGTAATAGAAGAATATTCAAAAAAAGGGGCGTATCCAGAATATCCAGATGCAAACTTAGTCATTGAAATGCTTTATAAAGGATTTAACATTGAAGAAATTCCTGTAAAAATGAGAATACGTGAAAATGGTGAAAGTATGCACGGAGGAATCATTAAACCTATTAAATATATGATTCATATGTTTTATACAATTGTTTTGATAGTAATTCAAAATATTGGCAGAAAGAAAGTGAAACAATGAAAAAAATTTATTTTATTTTCATAACCCTTATAATAGGTTTTTATATTATTAATGAAGTAAGAAAAAAAAGATTTTCCATAAAAGAAAGTTTTTACTGGATTTTAGGAGTTTTACTTATGTTAATACTTGCTATATTTCCGCAATGTATTGATTCTTTAGCCAACTATTTAGGTGTTGCTTATCCACCATCTTTATTGTTTGTAATTTGTATTCTATTTTTAGTATTAATGAATTTTAGAAATTCTAAAAGAATTACGAAACAACAAGAAGAAATTATAGAACTTGAACAAAATTTGACTATTTTAAGAGATAAAATAAACAAAATGTGAAAAAAGAAGAATTATAAAAAAGTATGCTTTCTCTTTATAAATAATATGTAAATTGACATACTGGATTTTTAGTGTAAAAAGACTTAATTACTTATCAACAATCGATTAAAAACAATAAAACGTTTATTAATTTCTTTATTTCAAAGATTCTCTATTGTATAATAATATTAGAAAAATAAATAAAGGAATGAGGTATGCTATGAAAGTTTTATTTATGACCAATATTCCGGCTCCGTACAGAGTTACTTTTTTCAATCTTTTAGCCAAGAAATGTGACTTGACAGTTCTATTTGAAGAAAAGAATAATTCTATTCGCAATGAAGAATGGTATAAAGATAATACATATCATTTTAAATACCATGTTTTAAAAAAGTATTTTTTAAAAGAATTGGTTAATTTTTTAAAAGTTGATTATGATGTAATAATTATGGGAAACTATGCTTCTAAAGTTTCTGCAATATCTCGCTTTATTCTGAAAGCAAAGAAAAAGAAATATATTATTTCGGCAGATGGTGGTTTTGCAGAAGATAAATACATTTTTACTAAATGGATTAAAACTTTTTTTATAAGTTCTGCATCCTATTGGCTTTCAACTGGTAAAGGTACAAATGAATATTTAAAGGCATATGGTGCTAAAGAAGAAAATACTTATACTTTTCATTTTACCTCTTTAAATAAACAAGATATTCTTGCTTATCCAATAAAATATTCTGAAAAATTACAATTAAGAAAAAAATTAGGTTATAATTATAAAAAAATATTTTTCAGTGTAGGTCAGTTAGTTTATCGAAAAGGATATGATATTTTTTTAGAAACTATCAAAAAGGAAACATTTAAAGATACTGCATTTTTAATTGCAGGTATTGGAAATCAAATGCAAGAATACCAAAAATATATAGAAGACAATAAAATAGAAAATGTATTTTTAATTGGATTTAAAGATAAAAAAGAAATACTAGAACTTTATAAAATGTCCGATGTTTTTTTCTTTCCAACTCGATATGATATTTGGGGTCTTGTAATTAACGAAGCCATGGCAAATGGCTTGCCAATAATAACAAGTGATAAAGCACTAGCCGCTTTAGAACTAGTATCAAAAAAATATTTATATTCATGTGATGATAAAGTAAAACTATTAAATTTAATTGATAATTTTGTTTCTAAAGAAACAAATGAATTATACGAAATCGGAAAAGAGAATTTAAATAAAATTAAGGATTATAATATGGAACAAATGGTTGATGATCATATTCATATATTTGAAGAAATAATGAAAAAGGAAAAGGCAAAATGAGAACAAAATTTTCAACATTAAATATTATGACAAATTTATTAGTTTTGATTGTCCAAACTGTTTTATCCTTTGCAGTTCGAATTGTTTTTACAAAAACATTAGGCCAAGATTACCTTGGAGTAGAAAGTGTTTTTGTAAATTTAATTTCTATGTTTTCTTTAGCGGAATTAGGAATTACACTGTCAATAAGTTTTAGTCTATATAAACCACTTGCAGAAAACGATGTCAAAAAAATTAGTTCTTTAATGACATTATATAAAAAGATATATCAAATAGTAGGAATTTTTATTTTAATAGTAGGTTTGCTAATAATGCCATTTTTAACGCACTTTATTGATAATACTAATATTGCCAATTTTTACGTTATTTATATACTATACTTAATTGATTCGGCAATGACTTATCTTATTACATATAAAGAAGTTTTAATTATTGCTGATCAAAAAAACTTTAAAATTAATAAATATAATATTATGGCCATTTTTAGCACAAACATATTACAAATTATATTTTTATATATCACTAAGAACTTTCTAATATACATTCTAATTAAAATTCTAGTGCAATCTTTACAAAGGATAATAATTAATAAATATATAAGCAAAGTATATAAGCACATAGATTTTAACTCAAAAGAAAAATTAGAAAAAAAAGAAATGAACATTATTAAGAAAAATGTTAAAAGTATGTTTACACAAAAAATTGGAAATTATCTATTAAATGGAACAGATAGTCTGATTATCTCTAAATTTGTAGGAATAGGTGTAGTAGGAATTTATTCAAATTTTCTTTCAATAACTACTATTTTAAAAAGTGTTGTTAATAGTATTACCAGTGGCATAACAGCCAGTTTTGGAAATTTAATTGCAAAGGGAGATACTAAAATACAAGAAAATGTTTTTAATATTATGGATTTTATAGTCTTTGGCATAACCTCTTTTATGGTATTAGAATTGTATTTTCTTTTAAATCCATTTGTTTTAATATGTTTTGGAGAAAACTATGTTATAGACAATTCTTGCATAATAGTAATATGTATGAATTTCTATTTTGCCAGTATGCTACTACCTGTTGAAACGGTAAAAAGTGCAGCGGGTATTTATGAAAAGGATAAATATATCCCTTTAATACAAGCCGTTATAAATTTAATTATTTCTATTCTTTTAGTAAAAGCCATAGGTCTTTTAGGAGTCTTACTTGGAACTATGATAAGTTATATTGTAATTACCATATGGATACGGCCATTAATAATTTATAAAAATATTTTTAAAAGTTCTGTTAGTTCTTACTATATAAAATACATATGTAAATTATTATTTTTGACTAGTACAGGATTTCTATTAACACTTCTTCTTTCGAAAATTCCTATGGAAAATAATATTTTTAATTTAATTGGAAAGGGTATAATGATTGCTATATTATACAGTACATTATTTATAATTTTTACCTTTAAAACAAAAGAATTTCAATATATTAAAGAAGAAGGAAAAAAAATAATAAAAAAGCAAGAAAAGTGTAAGTAGGTGGTAAAATGTCCAAACATAAAGAAAATATCTTCTATTATTTAAAAGCCTTCGCTATATTGAGTGTTATTTGTGCACATATTACCCCCATTACTGAGAATGCTTCCCATACGAGTATCATAATTTCTAGATTTTACGATTATTTTGGCTGTTTAGGTGTAGGTATATTTTTTATATTATCAGGATATTTTTTCTATAATAATAAGCATTCTTTTAAAGAATTTTGGAAGTTAAAATTACGAAATATAGGTATCCCCTGGATTTTTATAGGAACGATTGTATATGTAAGTGTCTTTTATTTTAAGGGGTCTCTATCCATAAGTAAATATTTTCAATTTTTAATAGGATATGGATCTTATTTATATTATCTCACTGTTTTATTTTTATTGTACTTATTTTTTTTTCATAAGAATTCAAAAATTGTAGTGGGGGGGGGGGTTGTGAGGTTTATTTAGGAATTTTCTAAAGGT
>CAMYTM010000103.1 GCA_947297555.1 uncultured Mycoplasmatota bacterium
GAATAAAGGGGATATCACAATGTTACAGAAGGAACAAATTTTAAGTATTTTAAAAAAATACGGATACTATTCTTTAAATCGTGCGCCTTATTTATATCAAGAAGAACAAATAGAAAAACTTGGTATTTATTTTGTATGGCCACATAAGCATTATGGAAATTTAGAACGAGTACTTTTTTTTGAAACAGTAGAAGAAGTTGAAGAAGAAGTTTATAAATATTGGTGGTTTCAAACAAATAAAGAAAAATACAATCTTTATGTAGAGTTTGATAGTTATGAAACATTGCATCCATGTGTGAGTTATATTTATAAAGGAACTACGTTAACAGTAGATATAATACGTGAATTTAGAGAAGACCATCCTGCTTTTATAAATCCTAAAGAAACGATAAAGAAACGTCAACTTTTAAGAACGGCTTCTATTTTGATCTTAATTTTACAAGAAAAGATTAAAGTGCAAAATGAGATGTACTGGAAAGTAGTGGAATTATCAGATATTTTAAAAAGTTTACAAAGCGAATATAAAAGTAAATTAAGTTTATACAAACGTGGTATTAAAATAGAAATTGAAAATTTTGCTTTAGAAAAAGATGATGAGGATGAAAGCGAAAAATTATTAAAGAAGTTACATGAAGAAATGGATGCTCTGGAAAACATGGATGAAATCCGTACATTTATTAATACATTATTTCAATATTTAGTAAATTTAGAAACTAGTACATCGACGATTCAAAATGCTTATTTGTATAATCGATATCCTTATGAAATTGAGGATTTAAAGAAAAAGATTGCTATTTTAGATGATGCTTTAAATACAAAACGAAAATTATTTCAAGCCAAACAAGATGTATTTCAGTTACTTTCTTCTGTTGATAGTTTAAGTGAATCTAAAAAAATGGTTAATTTGGATGTTTTTATTGAAAAAGAACAAACTCAAATTAAAGAAAAGTATGGCAATAGAGAAAAAATTGATGAGAATGTTTTAGGGGATTATTTGGTTAGTTTTGAAAAATTGAATATTTCTTTGCCTCCTATAATTGAGGATAAATTTTATGAAGAGTTTGATAAAGAAGATTTGTATAATAGTTTAAAGACTACTTTTGAAGACTTAAGTGAAAAGGAAAAATCTGCTTGTTTTGTTGCTTCTTCTTTCTTAAGAGAATGTTTGATTCTTTTGATGGAAAAGCATTCAGAAACAGAATTAAATATAAATGATGTAATTAATAAGTTGATTTTGGATAATCGAATTCATTTGTTTAATGATGCTTTTACTACATTAGATTATTATATAAATGCTAAAATTAGAGTAAAATATTTTGGTATTATTAAAATGAAGACTTTTGAAACTTTTATGATTTCATTAGTAGAAGTTATTCAAATATTGAAGGATTTACGTTTGCGTTTAAGTAAAACTTTTTACGGTTATTATGTTGATCGTGATAAGGCTATTGTGAATTTGTATCTTAAAAATATTATACAATTGAATAAAAAGTCTGCCTATATTGCTAGATTTATGCCAAATGTTCCTCTTTACTATTCTCCGGTTAGTATAATTAGACAACTCGATATTATGAATAATAATGAACTTGTAGAAAGAACAACGGATACTATTTTCTTGCTTAAGGATATGGTAAATATTAAAACGAGTGATAATAAAACTCTAGTTGTAAAATATGAAAAAGATAAAGTTGTAAAAGAAGATTGTGTTATTGTTCGTTCTTTAAAGGAAAAAAGTAGATGTTGTTATTATGAAGATATGATTTATAATAAAGAAGACGGAGGTCTTTATGAATAGGAAAGAATTTTTAAAAAAATTACGAAATCGTCTTTCTTTTTTGAAGAAAGATGTTTTGGAAAAAGAAGTTCTTTATTATATAAATAAAATTGATAGTTCTAAACTTTCTGATACTGAGGTGATTAGTAGTTTTGGTTCTTTAGACGATATTGTAAAAGAGGTTTCCAAAAAATATGGAATAAACGTTGAAAGTGCTTCTAAAAAGGAGTTTTGGTTTGTTAGGTTTTATAATAATTTAATTGCGTTAAGTACTATTTTAAAAAATAGTGATGGTAAGAAGAGAGGGAAAATTCTTTTAGATATTTTCCTTTTGATAGTCATTACATGTGTGTTGAAAATTCCTTTTATTTTTGTTAGGGATTTGGGAGATCGTTTAACAGAAACTGTATTCGATAGTAATATGATGATTTTAGCAATGTGGGGTCTTGTTATTGAAGTTATTTATGTTATTGTTGCCTTGTCTTTTTTTATTAGAACTTTTGAAAAGTGGTTTAAGAATATAAAATAGAAGATTATTATTGAGGTGTGCAGTATGAAGCCATATCAGATTAGTAAAGAAGATATGAATATCCATTTTTTTCATTTTACGAAATATAAAAACTTAGAATCTATTAAAAAATATGGTTTAGTTCCCAAAATTGGATTTCATGCCCAGGCTCTTGAAGCAACTAAAAAAGTTTTTTGTAGAAGGACTTGATAATCCACTCATTTTATTTGATTGTTGGTTATATGTTTGTTCTTTTTATCCTCTTATTCCAGGCTTGTTTAATTTAGGCACTAAGGTCATGAAATACAAATGGTTTCCTAAATCAATAATAAATGTGTATTTTAAATATATGGAAATTAATAAAATACATCAATTTATTGCTTATAAATATTTTGATAGATTTTTAAGAAAATATGTTTTATTGCATTTAGATATAAAAGAAGAAATAGATTTTAGTTTTGATGATATAGATCAAATTAAAGCAAAAGAGTATGATAAAGAATATCTAATAAAAGGTGGATATTCTTTGAAATATTCGGATTTAGAATCCACAAAAATGGATAAGTGGAATTTACATACATTTTCCAATCACGGAGTGGACTTTTCAAAATTAAAGATTTGCTATGTAGGAGAATCGTATGTAATGGGAGATATATTAGAGTATGCTCTTAAAAATACAAATCTAGATATTTTAGAGATTTGTCCTACACTTTGGAGATATTTAAAAAGCAGGAAAATAATTTAGATATAAAAAAGGGAAAATGTAGTTAAATTTCTTTTCGTTCAATATTCTTAGAGGTTAACATTTTATGTTTGTCTTTTTTATTTATAAATACTATTTCATAGTCACATACGTTGGCTATTTTTTCAATGGTTTCAAAGTTTATGTCTGTTTTCATTCTTTCATAATCGCTTAAGGTACTTCTTCCTAAAAAGGTTAGTTCGGCTAGTTCTTCTTGTGTATACCCTTTTTCTCTTCGCATAGTTTTTATTATTTTTCCTATCATCTTTACACCTTCTGTTATCATTGTCGTGTTTTTCCGAATTTATTTCTTGAAATGTGGAGTAATACGGAATATAATACTATTATAATTGTGGAGAAATTCCGCATAGAGAGGAATGAAAATGAAGTTGAAAAAATTTAAGAAAAACAAAAAGGTAAAGAAAATAGGGTTAGGATGTCTAATTAGCATATTTTTATTAATAGGAGGAATTACTTTATATAAAACATTTGCATTATATGAGGAAAAAAAAGAGTTTAATCTATTAAAAGGAAAAATTGGAGAATTTGTAGAAAATGATTTAGAACTTGCTATGACAGTAGATGGGAATCATACGAATGAAGTACCAAGTAAAGGAAGATACTACGTAGATGTCATATGTGATAATGGTGCTGAAGGAAGATGGGATTATGATGCATGGACAGTAGTAGTTGGAAATTTAACTAAAACAAAAGTAAAATGTATGATAGATTTTAAAAGTCCAGGAACGTTAATGACAACAACTCCAAATAATACAAATGCGTTTTGGGGACATAAAGAAAATATAACGAGAATCGTATTTGAAAATAGAATAAAACCATATACCAATGCTCTTTATACTTATGATGTATCCGCTACTCAAGATGGAAGTGTTATGAGTTATTTAGTTGCCAATGAAAATGATACTTCTACTTTTACTTTATATATTCAAGGAAATGGAGGAGTAACGGCTAATGTAAACAGCCATGCCTTATTTAATGGTTTTGTTAATACAACAAGTATAGA
>CAMYTM010000104.1 GCA_947297555.1 uncultured Mycoplasmatota bacterium
TCGTTACTCTAATGGAACAAAAGAATTATTTAATACTTTAAAAAATGCCGATGCTACGATTGTTGTAGGAGGAGGAGATTCTGTAAGCGCCGTAAAAAATATGGGTTTTGTTGGAGATTTCACTTATTTGTCAGTTGGTGGGGGAGCCACATTAGAATATCTTACAAAAGGACATTTAATAGGAATCGATAGTATAAAGGAGGAAGAAATTGAAGTACTTGATGTGTAACTTAAAGTCAAATAAGACTTTAAAAGAAATATTAGAATATAAAAAAGATTTACAAAATTTAAACAAGAAAAATGTAGAATTTATATTATTTCCAACTAGTATTTTTTTAAGTTTTTTTTATGATGCTACTTATAAAATAGGAAGTCAAAATATATCCACATACCAAAGAGGGAGTATAACAGGAGAAGTTTTACCCTCACAACTAAAAAGTTTAAAAGTGGATTATGTTTTAATTAATCATGCTGAAGCAAAAGAAACAACAGAAGACGTAATTGCAAAAATAAAAAATGCAACAAAAAGCCAACTAAAAGTTGTATTATGCATTGGAGAAGAAAAAAGAAAAACTGTAGAAGAAATCATGGTAGAATTACATAAAAAACTAAAATCCATTTTAATGAAACTAACTCCTCGAGAAAGAGACAATTTGTTAATTGCCTATGAGCCTTCTTGGCTTATCAACACAAAAGAAATTATAGATGCTAATATTCTAGCAATGATTGTAAAAGTATTAAAGAATGAATTAAAAAAAGAATACAATTTAGACTTACCTATCCTTTATGGAGGAGGAATAACTCCAGAAAATATTGAAAAATTAACCAAAGTTGAAAATTTAAATGGTTATTTATTAGGAAATAGTGCTAATAAACCTGAAAATGTTTTAGAAATAATGAAAAAAATCTAAAAAACGACATTTTTTTACAGCATTTTACACAACAAGACAAAACATTTTCTAGTATTTTGTCAATATCCTGTTTTATAATGAATTTGCGTGCAGTAAATATTTTAAGGAAAAAGGAGATAAAAATGAAAACAACAATTAACGTTCTTTTAATTGATGACAGTGAATCAGTTATTAGTAGAACGAAGCAGTATTTTAGCAGTCACGCAGTAATTAATGTAGTAAAAACTGTAAATAATGGAAAAGAAGGTTTAGAATATATTTTGAACCATCAAAATGAGTTTGATATGGTTTTAATGGATATTATTATGCCAGAAATGGATGGCATTAGTGTTTTAGAAGAAATGCAAAAACACAAAATAAAAAAGAATGTTATTATTTTAACAAGTTACAACAAAGAATTAGCAATTAAATTAGTAAACCAATATAATGTTGATTACTTTATGTTAAAACCAATCAATATGCAAACTTTAGAAAAAAGAGTTTTAGATATAGTAAACTTAGAAAGAGAACAAGTTGAAGTAAAAGATAATAGTGTAGAACTTGCCATTAGTAAAATGTTGCATTCTCTTGGAATTCCATCTCATATTAGAGGATACCAATACATTAGAGAAAGTGTATATTTAATGTATGAAAATCCAGATATGTTAGGTGGAATTACAAAATGTATTTATCCTGAAATTGCCAATCGATTTGATACAACTGCTAGTCGAGTAGAAAGAGCCATTCGCCATGCAATTGAAGTTTCTTGGTCTAGAGGAGACTATGATGTTATGGAAGAATTATTTGGCCATAGTGTAGATTATGATCGTAGTAAACCGACTAATTCAGAATTTATTGCCACTCTTGCAGACAATTTAAGATTAAATAATAAAGTATTAGTTTCTTAGAATAACCTGACGGTTATTTTTTTTGAAAAAATTTGACAAGTAATGAAATATATAGTAAAATCCATAACTGTTGTGCTTAAAAGAAAAGAGGTTGAAGAATATGGGACAAAAGCAAAAAACAAAAAGAAGTTTAAAAGAACAATTTTATTTAAATATATTATCTTGGTATGAGAACAAAGGAATCAAAGCATCGGATGAAGCCACCATTATTGGGAAATATCATAAATGCTTTATTGTGGATAAAAAATACCAAAAAATTTGTGAACGCGTTATGAAACATTATGAAAAAATTCAAAAAGAAAATTCAAGTATTTCTGCGGATAGGATTAAATTTTTAACTGCTTTCACTGCCTTCACTTTATATGCATTTTTAAACTCTTCAAATATAAAAGAAGTGCTAGCAGATACTGATATAAATTCTATGTTAAAAGAAATCCAAATAGAAGCAACAAATGAGGAAGAAATAAGCGAAATAGATAGAATCTATATAGAAGATGCAAAAAGAGCAGAGAAAAAGCGAATTTTAAAAGAACAATTTGAAGAATTACAAAAAAGAATAGAAGAAGAAAAGAAAATTGCTGAAGAACAAGAAAGAATTCGTATAGAAGAAGAACAACAAAGAATAGCCATTTACGATTCTTTTCTAGAAGAATATAGCGATTACTCTCATTTAGATGCAGAAAAAGTAAAAGAAATTGCTAAAAAGACTACAAACAATTATGAAGATTTTACAAGTATTCTACCAAATAAAGATTTTGATCTCACTAATCCTGAGGCAGCATGTATGTTATTTGTGTGTTACTTGAATTGTGACGAATTAACTGTTTCATTAAATGAGTTTGGAATTTCTAAAGCAGAATTACTAACAACAACGGAAATAGAGACTACTCCACATGATAGCATAAAAGAACTTTATTTGAGTAATGGAGAAAAATATAGTAATTTTTATGGGAAAATATGCGATTTTTTTAATATCAAGAATAAATCTTTAGCACTTGCTGTTTCTATAGAAGAAATAGGTTGGAATGGTAGTTATTCATCGAATAATCGAAATAATGTAAGAGGAATGAAATACCGTTCTGGAGAATGGCAGGAGTTTGCAACACTAGAGTGGGGAATTATAGGTTCATGTAGGAATTATTTAGAACTCTATAACGATTATACTATGGATTCTATTTTGGAAATGAGTTGTTACCACATTTCTGGTTCTAAAGATTTACCACGAATTGAAGACACTGATGACGAGAAAAAAATTAAAGAAAAAGAAGAATTAATTGCAGAAATTATGAGATGGAAAGAAAATGTAAGTAGTTTTTATTACGAAATTTCTAAAAATTATGATTTTTATTTTACCGTAGAAGAAGAGAATGATTATACCCTTACAAGAACTCGAAATGAATAATTTGAGTTTTTTTCTTTATAATAGTATAATCAAAGAAACGGTGATAGTATGAAAAAAATTTTAACAATTATTCTAGATGGCTTTGGATACCGTGAAGAAACCCATGGGAATGCCATTTTAGATGCTGATCCTCAAAACTTTAATAGAATCTGGAATAAGTATCCGCATACCTTACTTTGGGCATCAGAAGAACCAATAGGTCTTTTAAAAGGACAATTTGGTAATAGCGAAGTAGGTCACATGACCATTGGAGCAGGAAGAAAATTAAAGCAAGATATTGACCGGATTCATGAGTTTTTAGATACCAAAATCGAAGAAGACGAAAAATACTTAAAATTAATCAATAAAGTGAAAGAAAAAAATGGAACTATTCACATTATGGGATTATTTAGTAATGGGTGTGTTCATGCTGATATGAATCATTTTTTAAAACTTTATGAACATTTAGTAGAGGACGGAATTAAAAATATTTATTTTCATTTAATCACTGATGGAAGAGACACTAAAACCAATGAATCCTATACATTTATTAAAGAATTAGAAGAAAAAATAAAAGAATTAAAAGTAGGAAGTATTGCTAGCATTTGTGGAAGATTTTATGCTATGGACCGAGATAACAAACTAGATCGTACAAAAGTATATTATGATTTAATCACGCAAGGAACTGGGGCATCTGTAAAAGGGGTTGAAAGTGCAATTAATTCTTGCTACAAGAAAAAAGTAACCGATGAATTTTTGCCACCTATTCTTATAGATGAAAAAGGAATTTTAAAAGACGGAGATACGGTAATATGGATGAATTACAGAACGGACCGTGCTAAACAAA
>CAMYTM010000105.1 GCA_947297555.1 uncultured Mycoplasmatota bacterium
TTCTTCTATAGACCAAAATAACGGTTGCAATATAATAAATACCACGCATTCGCCCTTCCACTTTAAAAGAGTTTACGCCAGCATCTATCATCTGCTCTATATATTGTATTAAATTCAAATCTTTTGGTGTCATACTAAAAATTTCATTATCTTCATCAGTTGCAAAAGTCCAACGACATATTTGTGCACAACCTCCACGGTTCGCATCACGGTTTGTACAATAATTAGAAAGAACACAACGTCCAGAAAAAGAAGTACACATAGCCCCATGTATAAAACACTCAAGTTCTAATCCAGTTTGTTCCTTTATTGTTTTAATATCTGTCATGCTGGCTTCTCTTGCTAATACTAAACGAGTAACGCCTAAGTCTTTATAAAAAAGACCAGTTTCTCCATTTAAAATACTTGCCTGTGTTGAAACATGCACTTCTAATTTTAGATTTAATTCTTTGGCTTTTTTTATCACTAAAATATCGCTAGCAATTATAGCATCTACACCAATGTCATCTAACTCTTTTAAATAATCTTCAAGTCCTTCCAATTCTTTTTCATGAAAAATAATATTGACTGTTACATAAATTTTTTTATGCAATGTATGAGCAATGTTGGTAGCCGTGGCAAGTTCTTCTAAAGTAAAATTATTCGCATTTGCACGAAGACCATATTTTTTGCCTGCACAATAAACGGCATCTGCGCCATAAAGATACGCAATTTGTAGTTTTTCTAAATCTCCAGCAGGTGCAAGTAATTCAGGAATATTCATAAACAGTCCTCCTTTAAGCGATAGTAGGTCTCTTTATTTAAGAAGCCTGAATCACTAATGCTAGATAAATCTTGTCCCTTTAAAACACTTTCTATTGTTTTATTATCAAGTCCTATTGGGTTTATGTAATAATACAATACATTTTCATGCTTCATACTACGATAATCTATAAATTTGTTTGTATAAAGAACGGTTCCATATGGATTTTCTACTGCCAAAAAATCCATTTTAGATATTTCCTCATGGAGAGTTTTCGTATTTTCTTTTTCTAAGTCAAAGTGACGCTCATAATTAGCAAGCAAAGTGCGCCTAGAATACATTGCCTCTACTCTCATAAAATAAGGAAGAACTAATGGTTTCTTTGCTCGATTTAAAATGGTGAAGATTTCTTCTTTTGTAATATCTGTACTTACCAAAACACTGTCTACTTCTTCTAAATAATAATTTATAGAACTTGCATTCGTAGTATTATGATTTTGCATATAAATAAGTTTTAAATGTAAACCTAATTCCTTAACAATTCGAATCACACCTAAATCAGTAAAACATATTCCTATAATTTTTTCAGAAATATGTTTTAAATCTTCTTTTAATTTTTCAATGGCTTCTTTATCTAAAATACGATTGATATAAAGAAATGAATTGGAAAGTTTTATCTCTTCTATTGAAAACGTTTTTAAAAAACCAACAGAATATCCTTCTATTGGAAAAAGAAAGTTAATATTCTTAACTTTCCAATTTAACATTTCTTCATTTGTAACGGTAATTAAAAATTTACTTTCCTTCATTTTTTCTTCTACTCACACTAATACCGTCACCAATATCAATAAATTCGGTATCAAATTCTTCATTTGTTTTTAAAAATTCAATATAACTTTCAATTTTATCTACAATACCACGTAAGTTTTTACTCTCAATTGTCTCTTTTTTATTAACATACCCATGAAATTTTAGATTATCCGTAATAATAACTCCACCTGGTGCTAAAAAATATTTAAATTTTTCAAAAAATTTCTTATATTGTCCTTTAGCCGCATCAATGAAAATCAAATCATAACTTACTCCTGTTAAATTCACATCTAATGCGTCTTGAAATACAACATTGACTTCTTTATCAAAGCCACATTTTTTTACATTCTTTAAACATTCCATATAACGAATTTCATCACGTTCAATTGTCGTTACTTTGACTTCTTTACTAGAAGAAGCCATTAAAATAGCAGAATATCCTATGGCGCTTCCTATTTCTAAAATCTTTTTGATATGATTTGCTTTTATATACTTCATAATATAAGCAATAGAATCTTTTTCAATGATAGGAACATTCTTTTCTTTCGCATAATGTTCCATTTCTAAAATATACTGTTTCATAATACTTCTCTCCTTAGTTTGTTGCACAAATTTCTTTTAATTCTCTTGATTTTTTTAAATGTTCTGCTAATTCCTTTGTAAAGAACGTTTCGCCTGTACAAGTATTGGCAACAAAATATACATAGTCAGTATCACTTGGATTTAACACTGCTTTTATAGCATCAATAGAAGGATTCCCAATAGGCCCAACAGGCAATTTTCCAGCCATACTACCACTTGTTGTTCTAGTGTTATATGGATTTACAGAGGCTAAATCGTTACTTGTTAATCCTTCACTACGAGATTTTTGTACGGCATAGTAAGTTGTGGTATCCATTCCTAACGTCATACCCATTTCTAATCTTTTGTAAATAACTTGAGCAAAACTTGCTCTATCTTCGTTATTTGATCCTTCTAGTTCTACAATAGAAGCCATTGTTAGAATTTCATGAATTGTATACTGGCTTTCTCCTAAGTTCAAATCTAAACTAGAAAGTTTTGCACTTGTATTATCAAGCATTTTTAAAATAATTTCTTTAATGCTAGCATTTTCCATCACTTCATAAGTATCAGGATATAAATAACCTTCCAGTGCATAATAAATATTACCATTTAAAACTTCATCTGTCAAAAAATCATATTTTTGAATTAGTTCTTGGGTAAACTCTTTAGAGGCTAAAACTTCTTTTACTTCCTCTACTGTATAAGAAAAATTATCACTAATTAATTTAGCAAAATCATTCATATTTTTTCCTTCTACAAAAGTAAATTTCACCGTTTCCATTTTAACATTTCCTTCTGTTATCGTTTTTAAAATGGTATTAGCGTCCATGTTACGATTTAATTCATACTTTCCGGCTTGTAAATTCAAGTCACTATTAAAATATAAATAAACCAATAATGCAGTTTTACTACGAATTAAACCTGCTGTCTTTAAATCGTTTACAATGGAAATCTTGCTTGCCCCACTTTGAACTGTAAAGTTAACTATTTCGTTATTTTTACTGACACTTGTTAAACTAAAGCCATATAATCCTAACATTAAAAAAGAAATTACCAAAAAAACGATTGGAATCACTACTACTTTTTTCTTCAATCTAATTTTCTTCATGAATTTCTCTCTCCAATTTACTTAAAAAGGCCTCAATAGTGTTCCATTCTTCTTCTGTTTTTATAGGAAGTAATTCTTTACTTCTACCTGTTTTATCATAAATGTTTGCATATACTTTCATTTTTCCTTTTTCCATAGAATGGTCGGTATACACTAAATAACTTTTTTTTGTTTCTTCTGAATCAAATTTAAAAATAATTTCATATGAAGTGTTTTTTCCAGTACTATCCTTTGCAGTAAAAATACTATTATTTGTATCCACTTAAATCCCTACTTTCTTTTTAAATATGTATCTAAAATAATCGCTGCTGCATAACTATCTATAATTTGTTTTCTTTTTTTTCTTTTGGTATCCATTTCTATCAAAATATTTTCTGCTTCGACAGTTGATAACCTTTCATCAATGAGTATAATAGGCAAATCAAAATTTTTTTCTAAAACTGCTTTAAAATCATTTGTTCTTTCTACGGCTGGTCCTAAAGTATTATTCATATTTTTAGGATATCCTAAAATAAATGTCGTAATTTTTTTTTCTTCTACGATTCTTTTAAGTTCTAGAATCAGTTCTTCATACTCCTTATAAATAATAGTTTTATAAGGAGAAGCAATGGTATTTGTTTTATCACTAATGGCAAGTCCAAGTGTTTTTGTTCCTAAATCTAGTCCTAAGCATCTCATTTTAAAAATTGCTCAAGAAGAAAAGCAACAATAAGTTCACGGTCAACTTCTTGAATTTTTTGTCTTGCTCCTCGATGATTTGAAATATATCCAGG
>CAMYTM010000106.1 GCA_947297555.1 uncultured Mycoplasmatota bacterium
ATCCCCCACAAAATTAATATTTATATTAGTTAGTTGTCTAACTGATAAAGAAACAAAAACTTTATTGTTTCAATCTAATTTAGTAAGAATCGTTCCAGTTAAAGATAAGGCATCATTAAATCCATTAATTACATTAATAGCATCTTGTCCCATCATCGCATCAATTACTAAAATCGTCTCATGTGGATTTATTTCTGTTGTAATATCTTTCAACTCTTGCATTAATACTTCATCAACTTGTAAACGTCCTGCCGTATCTATAATAATATAATCTTTTTTATTTGCTTTGGCATATTCAAGTGCATCTCTAACGATTTTAACAGGATTTTCTGTTCCCTCTGTAAATACTTCTATTCCTAAATTTTTTCCAATAGTTTCTAATTGTTCAATAGCCGCAGGTCGATAAATATCACAAGCAACTAGCATTGGATTTTTTGCATGTTTTTTTCTTAAATAATTAGCGAGTTTCCCTGCTGTAGTTGTTTTTCCACTTCCTTGTAATCCAGCCAACATTAAAATCGTTGGAGTTTTATTTGTTTCCAAAGGTACATAATCTCCACCTAGTAGATTTACTAATTCATCTTTTACAAGTTTTATAAACAATTCATCTGGTTTTAAACTTTTTCCTACTTCCATTCCTAATGCTTTTTCTTTAATACTTGCAATAAATTCTTTTACAACTACATAATTAACGTCGGCTTCTAAAAGAGCCATGCGAATTTCTCTTAGTGCATCCGTTATATTTTCTTCTGTAATTTTACCCATACCACGTATATTTTTTATAGCGTTGGATAATCGATCTCCCATGTATTCAAACATAATGTATCACCTTTTTCTATTTATTCATTTTCTTTAAAATCATTTCTTATCATTTTTCTTTTCTAATCCTAAGCATCTTCTTTTTACAACTCTAGTTGGCGCCATACTTTCTTCTGAAATCGTTTTATCATTTTCTTCAAAAACATTTCTTATCTTATTTCTCATATGTCTATTTTTCAAATATTCCTGAACTAAACTTTCCATTTTCAAGCAAACATTTTTATCATATTTGTTTATGATAGATTGACTTTCTTCCTCACTCATCAAAATCAGTCTTCTTGTATCATTTGGTCCACAATCTTGTACAGTTACTAAGCAATACAAAATAGCAGTTTGTAAAGCACTCTGTATTTCTAAATAATTGCCTTCAGTTTGTTGTTTTACTGTAATATTTTGAAATAATTCTTTATAATCTCCTAAAATAAAAGGATATAACTCATATGGTAAACTCACTCTATCAAAAAAAAGTTCTCTAGATTTTCTTAAATACGCCAAAAAAAGTCTTATGAAATCATAATCACTAAAACAAACACAATCCTCTCCTAATCTACCTATTTCTATTGCACTTAACAAAGTAGTTTTCCTTTTATCATTAGAGCCAATAAAACACGTATTTTGAAAATTCTCTTTTGATTCTTTTTTGACTTCTTCGTTTGTTGTATTTGAACTTTTTATCATATTATCACCTTTTCTTTTTCTTATTTTATCAAATTGGTAAGTTAAAATCTATAATAAAGATATTTTAAAACAAAATAAAAAAAGATTAAAATGTATTACCATTCCTCATCTTTATCATAAATGGCTTCTTTTTTCCAGTTTCAATCCTCACGAAGATTATTAATATCTTCGATAATATTTTTTTCCATAATATTCTTAAAATCCTCTTGTAATTTCTTATTCTCTATATTATCCACAAGAATTTCTAAATCATTTATCTTCTTTAAAAATCCTAACTTTTCTTCATAAGTATTTAATTTATTATTAATGGTTGTAATAGTATTTCCGATTGCACTTTTACTAACACTTCGTAAATCTGCAATTTCTTGTAAAGACAAATCTTCTTCATAAAACAAACTAAAAATTTCTTTTTCACGCTTATTTAACAAGTTACCATAAATATCAAACAACTTATTGTAATGGATATACTCTTCGGTTCGATTCATTATTACATCATATCCTTAAATAAACCATAGATATAATCTTCAATATCAAATGTTTGTAAATCCGCCATTCCTTCTCCTAACCCTACAAACTTTACAGGTAAATCGACTTCTTCTTTAATAGCAAGAACAATTCCTCCTTTAGCAGTCCCATCTAACTTAGTTAACACTATTCCTGTAATATTCGTAATTTCTTTAAAAGATTTTGCTTGCATGATGCCATTTTGTCCAGTAGAAGCATCGATAACCAAAAGTGTTTCATGAGGGGCTCCTGGAATAATTCTTTCTATCACTTTATTCATCTTTTCCAGTTCTTTCATTAAATTCACTTTATTTTGCAGTCTTCCTGCCGTGTCAATCAAAATGATATCTGCATGATTTTGTTTTGCCATTTCAAGACCATCATAAATAACTCCGGCAGGATCGATATTATCACGTCCATAAAACAAAGAATCTGTCTTGTTTGCCCAAATTTTTAATTGCTCTACGGCTCCTGCTCGAAAAGTATCTCCTGCAATCATCATCACTTTCTTACCCATATTTTTATATTTGTAAGCAAGTTTCGCAATTGTCGTTGTTTTTCCAACACCATTAACCCCCACCATCAAAATCACAGTCGGTCCATCTTCATTCATATTAATTTTAGTACTTAAAGATTCATTATTAACATAAATAATAAAAAGTTCATCCACAATAACTTCCATTAAATAATTAGTATCCGTAATACTTTCTTTTTTGACGCGATCTTTTAAACGCTCTATAAAAGTAAAAACAGTATTGACCCCTATATCAGCAGAAATAAGTAAATCTTCTAATTCCTCGAAATAAGCATCACTCACTTTGGTATATTTAATTCCTAGTAAACTTAATTTAGAAACAAATTCCTCTCTTGTTTTTTTTAACCCTTTATCGTAAAGTTCTACCACATTTTTATCTTTTTCTTCTGTTGGTTTTGTTACCATCTTTTTTAATTTATCAAATAATCCCATAAAAAACCTCCTAATTTGTACAAGTATCTTCACTTGTATACGCTTTATATTCACTATTTATACCATCATCATAGCGATAAACAATGATGACATCTTCTTTTTTACAAAATCCTCGTGCATCTTCAAATAAACCTTCTGCTACTAATTCCTCTACTGTTACACGAACAAAACAGTTTGTATTTAAATTTAAATTTGTAATGTTTTTCTCTTCATAAATTTCTTTGGAAAAATCAAGACTACATTTTTCTAAACGTTTGTTTTCTAAAGCATAAGATATAGCCGTTTCTTCCAAATTACTTCGCACTTCCCGTGCCATATTCTTTCTTGCTTTATTCATAATCGCAATCACACTACCTGTTGCAAGAGCAATAAGTATGGCAAGTATAACAATCACCGCAAGTAATTCTGTTAAGGTAAATCCACTATTTTTCTTTTTCATTTTTTATTCACCCACTAGATTCATTATAACATTAAAGAGTAGACAAAACAATAAATATGCGCTATAATAAATGGCAGAAAAAAACTTTATTTTTTATTTTGAAAGGAAAAAAATGATGAAACAAGATAGTACAAGTACGTCTATCACTGCCCTAGGTGGTTTAGGTGAAGTCGGCAAAAATATGTATGTGGTAACCCACAAAGAAGAAATTATTATTATAGATGCAGGAGTGATGTTTCCAACAGACGATTTACTTGGAGTAGATGCTGTAATTCAAGATTTTACATATCTAAAACAAAATGAAGATAAAATTATTGGATTGTTTATTACCCACGGACATGAAGATCATATTGGTGGGATTCCTTATCTTTTACAGAGTATTCGTATCCCTAAGATTTATGCCGCAAAAATAGCAGCAGATTTAATTAATAAAAAATTAGTAGAACACAACCAAACTTATCAAGAAGTAGAAATTGTAAATAACGAAACTGTTTTAAAAACCAAATATTTTGAAATCGAATTTGTTAATACTACACATTCTATTCCAGATTCTTATGCAC
>CAMYTM010000107.1 GCA_947297555.1 uncultured Mycoplasmatota bacterium
ATTTAACTATTCATAAATCTAAAGGATTAGAAAGTGATAATGTCATTATTATCAATTTAATAAACAATGAAATAGGTCTCCCTGCTAAAAAAGAAGCCCCTGCTATTACCTATCTTATTCAAGAAAAAGAAAAATTTTTGTATGAAGAAGAAAGAAGACTCTTTTATGTTGCCTTAACAAGAACAAAAAATCATTGCTATTTGTTAGTTCCCTATTTTCATTCTTCTATTTTTATTCAAGAAATAAAAAAGAAAATCTAATAATACTAGATTTCTTCAATTTTCATTAAATTCGTCGTTTTCGTAACACCTGTGGGAAATCCTCCCGTAATGACAACAATATTTCCTTTTTCTAAATTCATATATTCTTTAGCAGACTCAACACTTTTCTCTAAAACTTCATCAACAGAATTTAAAATAGGTACATAAAGGGGATAAACACCCCAGTTTAAGGCTAGCCTTCTTCCTATTTCTTCATTAGGACAGGCGGCAAGAATAATAGAATCCGGCTTTAAATTGCTAATCTTCCTTGCTGTAAAACCGCTGACTGTTGCAGCAACAATGGCTTTAGCATGTAAAATATTAGCACTTTCAACAACACTATTCGCAATCGTTTGTGTTATTCCAAACTCTTTTTTATAAGGAAATAAATGTTCAAAAGAAGTCGACTTTTCAGTTTCTTCACAAATATTTGCCATAAATTTTACAGTTTCAATAGGATGGTGCCCTACCGTCGATTCTCCTGATAACATAACAGCATCAGTTCCATCAAGAACTGCATTAGCAACATCACTAATCTCTGCTCTTGTCGGGCGAGCATTCTTTTTCATAGATTCTAACATCTCGGTTGCTACAATACAAATTTTTCCCTGCTCACGACATTTTTTAATCATTTCTTTTTGAACAATTGGCAAAGTTTCCATACAAGTCTCTGTTCCTAAATCTCCACGCGCCACCATAACTCCTTCAGAAACTTCTAAAATTTCTTCTAAATTCTTTACACCAACACCATTTTCAATTTTACAAATAATAGGCATATTTTCTTTTCCTTGCTCTTTTAAAATCTCACGAACTTCTAAAACATTTTCTTTATTAGAAACAAAAGAAATAGCCAAAATATCTCCATCATGATGACAAGCATAAATAATATCCTCACGATCTTGTTCACTTACATAAGGCATATCTAATAAAACATCTGGTACACTTAAACTCTTTTTGTTTCCAAGAATACCTCCATTAATAATTTTACAAGTCAGGCCATCTTCTTCTTTAGATATAACTTCTACTTTCATAAGACCATTTTCAAGTAAAATGGCATTCCCAATAGGAATAGAATCCAAAGCATTTGGATGATTTACACTAATTTTTTCCTCTGTACCTAAAACTTCTTCTTTTACAATACGAATTGTTTTTCCTTCTACTAAATTAATCTCACCGTTTTCCAACATACCACTACGAAATTCAGGGCCTTTTGAATCATATAAAATGGCAACATTAGCCCCTGTTCTTTTGCGAACCTCTTTAACAGTTGCAACACATTTCTCTCTTTCCTCTATGGTAGCATGAGTAAAATTAATACGAGCAACATCCATCCCTGCTTGTACCATTTTTTCCATAACTTCCACTTCATTACTAGCAGGACCTATGCTACAAATAATTTTTGTTTTTTTCATATACTTCACTCCTTAAAATCAACAAGAACCATTTTATCATATGAAAAAGTGAATGTAAATGAAACAAGTTCACTTTACAAATTCTCTAATATTATATTTTGAAGATAAAATGAGATTTGTGTTCTTTTCTATTCGTTTCTTTATAAATATCTTAATTTACTCATATAAAAACCTCGTTTCTATTTTGTCTAAGAAACGGGGTTCATATCACTTAACTAATCTTTTCCAAATTCAAAATATCTATTTATTTCTTAGATGATTTTTTACTCAATTCTTCTATAATTTGCTTTTTTGTAGAATTATTATGAAAAATAACAATTCCTACACCAACAGAAGTAATAGCAACATTCCATAAAACGACTGCTACTGTATTACTATTTGTTCCTTTTTTCTCTTCTTTATTAATCTCTTCAAAAACATCATAACGATTTTTACTATTTACTAAAGCAGTTACTGCGGCTTCGATTTCGCTATTAATAGAAGTCGCATAACCTAAAAATGATTTGTCTCCTATTACAATATAAGGAACACCTCCGGCTTCATCTCCTAAAAAAGCAGCCACAGTATTTAATAACTTCTTATTATTAGCATCATTCCAAGTTTCAAAAGATACTAACTTAATATTATTGTTAAATTTTCCAATTAAAGTATTTCCAACATACTCTAAAAATTCTTCACAATGAGCACAACCTTGTCCCCTAAACAAATAAATAACAACTTGATTATCATTTTCTTTGTAATTGCTTAAATCTGCTGTAATACCTTCTGCTTTCAAAGTATCTTCTAAATTTGTTGTATTGTATTTTGATAACTCTATTTGGGCTGCAAATGCTTGGATAGGAAGTAACAAAATAGCAAATAATAAAATAACCATATATTTCTTTTTCATCCATAAACCTCTTTTCTAATTACGTATTATAACGCATATTTTCTTATTTTTCAAAATTTCCACCTAAGAACTTTCAAAAGTTATAAACTGTCTTCCCATAGAATTGAAACTATTTTCTAATTGTTCTTTAGGAACAGGAATATTTTTCTCTTCTTTTAAAGGATCATTTATATAATAATTCTCTTCATCCATTCCTGTTAAAACCACCGTATGAGAATTTTTAGGATAAGTATAAATAGATTTATAATCTACGCTAAACCAGTTATAAACACTAACAGATTCTTGATAATCTATTGTAACCCAAATCACAACGGGATATTCATGTGCCGCGAGAAAATACAAAGGAGTTTTATCATAGGCGCTTACTTTTAAATGTAGTTCATTTTCTTTATTTTCATTTTGTAAAACTTTTGTTATAGACTCTACTATCACAGGCTCTAAAGCACCCCAACCTCTATTTTCACTAGCAGGGTCTCCTGCGTATACTTTAGAAGGATCAGGTCCATACCTTATGCCCTCTTTTTCATATACTGTTCCTTTTTCTAAATAAATTCCTATAAAATCATTTAAAGAAATTGAAATTCCCATATAATTCAAAAGCATAACGGCACTTGCAGATTCACAACCATTTGGATACTTTGGATTTTGTAGAATTAAAGGGACATCTTTTACATTAGCATTTTCTTTTCTATAATTTTGATACTCTTCTACAGTTCGAAAATAAAAATTATATGGAAATGGGCTTCCTAACCTTATTTCTAAAAGAGGATTGAAGATATTAATTTGATTATTTTCTTTTTGAACAATATAATCCGTAACAATTTTTTGGATTGTAAAATAATCCTCTGATAAAGATGGGACAAGAGCATACTTTAACTTTTCATATTCACGATGGTAAATTTTTAGCCAGCACACATTAGATAAAACAAGCAAAAAAACCAAAAAGAAAATTACATGCTTTTTCTTTAATTTCATAAATTACGAATTATCTTCTTTCCCTTCCCCAATCTTCATAAGGATTAAATCCATTTTCTTTTTCCCAATTAATATGATTATCTCTTGCATTTTTCACTGCTGCACAACCATTGTTAGATATTGCACTAGCCCCATCTGTTACAACAAAAAAAGGCACATTATATTCACTTGCTAATAATTTGACTTTTCTACAAAATTCTCTTGCTTTTTCTATCTTATTATCATTATCCATATTTTCCTCTTCCTTTTATAATTATTATAACACATATAAATTATACATAAACAAATTTAAACATATTAAAACTCAAACTTTTACGTTTGAGTTTCTATCAAAAATGGTGGCACCAACGGGAATTGAACCAGTGACACAAGGATTTTCAGTCCTCTGCTCTACCA
>CAMYTM010000108.1 GCA_947297555.1 uncultured Mycoplasmatota bacterium
AAGACCATTTTTCCAAGTTGCATAATATGAACCTAATCTTTCAATCACATAACTCTTCGCTTGTGGTACAACCTTTATGTTTGGAATAACAATTAAAATAACAATAATTAAAATAGCAATTAAAAATGGCATTTTTACTTCTCCTTCTTTCTAACAATTAATTTTACGCCATCAATATTTTCAATAATGACTTCTTCTCCAATACTCAAATTTTCTTTGGAAATGGCACTCCACTTTTTACCTTCGACTTTTGCTTCTCCTACCTCATTTTTTCTGATTGGCTCTGTAACAATTGCCGTACTTCCGATAATTCGGTCTAAATTCGTCTTGGTATCTTCCTTGGATTTTATTATCTTTTCTAAGAAACTTCTTGTTGTCATGAGTAAAACAATTCCTAAGATAACAAATACTGCAAATTGAACAAAAAAGTTATCATAAAATATAGAAATAATTAATGATACAATTCCACTCGCAATAAACCAAATCGATACTAAGTTTACTGTACTCACTTCTGCAACAATCAATATGAATATGATAATTAGCCAAAGTACCCATAAATCCATAATTTTTCCTGCCTTTCTTTTCTTTTTTATCTTCTTTTGCTTAGAAGAATGCCTTTTGTTTTTTTATCCTTTTCTTTTACTTCCCCAAAAATTGTTTTGGATACAAAATATTTTGTACTTCATCCAGCATTATTAACAAATTTTTTTTGGTCTTCTCATTCAAGTTATTTTCTTAGTTTTAGAAAAAACTATAACTAACGTTCTATTCTTTTGTGTTTTTTTCTATTTTAACTCTTACGATTTTAAAAGAAATATTTTCACTTGAATAACACAACATTTTGGGTCTTGTTTCCAACTTCACCTCTTCTTGAAATTTACTATACTATCATTTTATGAAATTGACAAGTATTTAGAAGAATTTTCTTTTATATATGAATTTTAGTCATATATCTTACTTCTTATTATACACCCTAACCTTATTTTTGTATTTTGCCAAAAAAAAATATCTTTTTATAAAGACATTTTTCCTTTAGCCCCTTTAGAACCGTTATAAGTACTTAAGACATTGGATTCAAAACTAGATATCTTTTTCTTATTCACTTTATAATCTTTGATTGTTAAAGTAATCACTGTATCTAAAAGTTTTTCATAAGAAATTCCTTTTGGAGTAAAGAAGAAGAATGCAAGACATCCTGGAATCGTATTTGGTTCATTAATATAAACTTGCTTTGTTTCTTTATTAATTAGAAAATCAAATCTTGTAATTCCTTTTAAATTTAATACACGAAAGGCTTTTTTAGATAACTCATAAATTTCTTGCTCTACTTTTTTATCAAGATTAGCAGGAATTTTAAAGCCAGACGTTGAAATATTTCCACTCATTTTTTTAGATGGGCCTTTTTTTCCACTACCATTTAAATATTTATCTTCAAATGTTAGGAATTCATTATTGGTAATCATTTCCCCTATTAAACTGGTTTCCATAATTTCATGATTTCCATATACAGCACAATCTACTTCTAAAAGGTTCTCAATCGTTTCTTCTACAATTACTTTTTCATCATAACTAAATGCATCTTCTAAAGCCATTTCAATATCTCTTGCTTTTTTTACGTAATTAATACCAATACTACTTCCAAGACGAGCGGGTTTTACAATAACAGGATAACCTAGTTTATTAATTTTTGATAAAATGTTTTCCTTATTCGTTGCATACTCCGATTCATAAAACCAAACATAGTTAGCAACTGGAATCCCTTCCATTTGCATCACTTGTTTTTGTACTACTTTGTCTTGTCCAATAGATGCACCTAACATATCACTTCCCACATAAGGAATCCCTAAAGTATCTAAATATCCTGCTAAAGAACCGTCCTCTACTCCTTTTCCATGAACAATTGGAAATGCTACATCAATTGTATTGAGTACTTTATTAAATAAACCTTTTATTTTCATTAAAACAAATTTATTTTCTTTTTTTGTTAAAGTAACTTTTGGAAGGGTATTTTTTACATTTTCCATATCTTTATAAGTTTCCATATTCATAAGACTATTATCTGAATACCAATTTCTTTCTTTATCAATATAGATAGGAACTACCTCATATTTTTTCTTATTTAAATATTCCATTGCTTGTACCGCGGTAATTATACTAACTTCATGTTCAACAGAATCTCCTCCAAAAATGACTCCTACTTTAATTTTCATAAATCTCACTCCTTAACTTTCATTAAATGCATCAGGTAAATCACTCTGTAATAAAATATATGCGTCTTTTTCATTCATCATTTTTACATACTCAAATGCTTCTTGGATATTATTAAACACAATAATGTTTTCTTTTTTAAATTTATTTTCTAGTAAGCCTTCTTGCACCATTTTAGTTTGTTTTTCTCCAATTAGAATAGCAATATCTGCAACATTTGCCATATAGTGTCCTAGTTCTTTATTTAGAATATCGCTTTTATCTCCCAGTTCAATCATACCTGAAGAGATCACTACTTTTTTACCAGGCATTAAGTTTAAAACATCCAAAGCCATTTTGGCTCCTTCAGGATTCGCATTATATGCATCATCAATTAAATACATATCATAATATCTTTTCAATTGCAAGCGATGTTCTACGGGTTGTACTTTTTTGACACCTATTTTCAATTCTTCCTCAGTAAGACCTAAAGAAGAACCAAGCGCAATAGCGGCTAAAATATTATAAATATTGGTTTTTCCTAATAATCTTGTTGTAAAAGTAATTTTTTTCTTTTTATTTTTAAAATGACAATCAAAAGTTGTTCCTTCACTAGTTAATTTAATATTAGAAGCATAAACATCACATTTTTTGGTATTCTCTATTCCAATCCAAAGTATTTTCACTTTATTTTTTAATGGATAACTTATTTGTTTTTCGTCATCTGCATTTAAAACCCCTATTCCATCTTTCGGCAAAGATTCGATTAACTCAAATTTTGTTTTTTGAATTGTTTTTTCACTTCCAAAAGTTTCTAGGTGAGCAACTCCAATTTTTGTTAAAATCCCGTATTTAGGTTGAACCAAACAACATAATTCTTTAATTTCACCTTTTCTACATGCTCCCATTTCTGCAATAAAGTAATCATTAAATTTATCTAAATAATCGTTTATTGTTATCATTAAGCCTGTAGGGGTATTGTAATTTTTAGGAGTAGGCATAACATTATATTTTATACTTAATACATCATTTAAAATGTTTTTACTACTCGTTTTGCCATAACTTCCAGTGATTCCCACCACTTCTAATTGTTCTAAACTTTTTAATTTCTTTTGAGCATGCCGATAAAAATAAAGGTTCACACTCTTTTCTATTGGTATATTTAAAATATTAGCGAGTACCACTACTAAATTATTAAAATATAGGCAAATAGAAAGGAAAAATAAAGAAATAATATTACTCTCTTTTGTAAATAGAAAAGCAGCAGTAATTCCTATTATATAAAGGAACGCTGATGTACAATAAAGTCTTTTTATTCTTCCTGTCCAATTTAATGGAACTTTTTTTTGTTCTCTTTTCCTTTTATATATTAGTATAGATAAGTTAATAAAATATATCGTATTAAAAAGAATTCCTAATAAAACATTATCAAAAAAAGAGAAAAAGGGTAAGATTAGTAATAACAGTTCCCAATTTAAATAGTTCTTTTTAAAGTTACCTTTTATCCATTTTAAATATTTATTTCCACGGTTGTATCGATTTTGTTGCAACATATGAAGAGATTTTTCCGTTTTAAAAATAACAAAAATTACATACATTACTATAGATAATAAAAATATTTTCATAGGCTTCCTCTTTTCTACTCTATAAATGATTTTAGAATACGGACCGTTTTCGTTAAATCTTCTAAGTAAGCATAATGGGTACAGTTAGGA
>CAMYTM010000109.1 GCA_947297555.1 uncultured Mycoplasmatota bacterium
ATGCCATACAATATGAAAATGAAAAATTAAAAGAAGAAATTGGTAATTTAGAAAAAGAATATCTAGAAATAATAGATGATAATGTGTGGGACTTTAATACAGAAAACGAAGAGGAACTCAACTTTTCTTATGAATGTAAAACTATTAAAGCGTTAGAAAAAGAGGAAGAAGAAAAAAGAAAAAGAGTCGAAGAACTAGAAGAGGAAATTAAGCCTTTAGAAGAAGTGAAACAAGATTGGAATAATAAAATAGCAGAGTTGGAGAAATAGGATTTAACTTGTAATTTGTGTGATATGTGATATTATAAGTAACAATTAAGGAGGTTATTTATGGCTAATGAAGTTAAGACTTTAAAAGCAAGGGATTTTCTAAGTTTGATCAACATTGATAATTATGCCCAATATTTAAATAAAGGAACTTTACTTATGATAAATCTTAATGCTATTTTTAGTGTATGTGCATCAAGTGAAAGAATTTTTATTCCTCAAGAACTTCCAAATGACTTTCAATATTTGAAAACTTTACTAAGATATGAAGGAGAGGGAAAATTTTTTGAGTTCTATACGGGAGAAGTTCTTCAATTTGCTCCAGTTCTTGAATCTTCTGAAGATTCTTTAGATTATCATGGTTTTGTTGCAGAATATTCTTTTAGGAATAAATTTGGCATATTTTCGAAATTTAGTTTACAAGAGTTTATGGATAAGTGTTCTTATATTTTAGAAAATCCATTATTTTTTAATAATATTTGTATGATTTGTAATGATGATAATGATATTTGGAATGCAAAGCAATATCTTATTAAACAATTTGATTCTCAAGAAGAAATAATAAAGAAAATTACTGGCTTTAAAGATCAGGCTTTAGAAAATTTTACAAAGAGTTATGAATCTTGTAAATCCTTGTTTATTATTGATGAACAAATTAAAAGGTTTCAAAATGGTATTTGTTTAAGTAGAAATTTGAAAGACAAAGTGAATCAAGAAGAAAATGCAGAATAAAAATTTGCATTTTTTTTAACCTTTTTGTATACTAAACATAAATAAAAAAGGAAGTGGAAAAATGGAAAGAACGTTTACAGAACAAGAACTAGTGAGAAGAGAGAAATTAAAAAATATAAAGAAACCTTATCCTGAAAAATATGAGACAAATTATTCTATTAAAGAAGCAAGTACTTTAGAAGATGGTGTTACTAATGTTAAAGTAGCAGGTCGTATTGTTTTAATGCGTAAAATGGGAAAGATGTCCTTTTTAACGATTGGAGATATTGGGGGAAAAATCCAAATTTCTATTAAAATTGACATGGTTGGAGAAGAAAAATACCAAGAGTTTAAAGAAAATTTTGATTTAGGAGATTTTATTGGTGTTGAAGGAGGGGTATTTACTACTCATACCGGTGAAAAAACGATTCGGGCTAATGTTTTTACATTTTTAGGAAAAGCATTAAAACCACTACCAGAGAAATTTCATGGATTGGAAGATCAAGAAACTATTTATCGTAATCGCTATGTAGATTTAATTATGAATGATGAATCTAAAGAAAAATTCTTGCTTCGTAGTCGTTTACTGTGGGAAATCAGAAGTTATTTGAACAGTTTAGGTTATTTAGAAATAGAAACTCCTATTTTAAATAATAAAGCAAGTGGTGCTACTGCTAAGCCTTTTACTACACATCATAATGCTCTCGATATTGATCTGTATTTAAGAATTGCTCCCGAAACCTATTTAAAAAGAGCAGTAGTGGGAGGATTTACTAAAGTGTTTGAAATTGCTAGATGTTTTCGTAATGAAGGAATGGATGCGACCCATTTACAAGATTTTACGATGATAGAAGGATATGGCGCTTATTTAAATTATGAGGATAATATGAAATTACTACGTTGTATGTTACAAACGATTGTTAAGAATTTATTTGGAACTTTAGAAATTCAAATTGGAGATAAGTTGATAAATTTAGATGGGGAATGGGAAGTTGCAACGTTTAGAGATTTAATTTTGAAATATTCTAATATCGACATTGATGTTTGCAATACAAAGGAAAGTTTGCTTGAAAAAATCCATCATGAAAAGATTGAAATTGATAGTGATGTACCGCTTGAAAATTTAGGTTATGGAAATTTAGTAGACCAACTTTATAAAAAGGTAGCAAGACCTAATATTATTGGACCTCTTTATATGACAAGTCATCCTATTAGTTTATCTCCTTTAGCAAGAGCAAATGATGAAAATCCAAATATAACAGATCGTTTTCAATTAATTATTAATGGAGCAGAGATTATTAACGCTTATTCAGAACTTGTCGATCCTCAGGAACAAGAAAGACGTTTACTTCACCAAGCAGAGTTAAAAGCAGGAGGAGATGAAGAAGCCATGCCTATGGATTACGATTATATTGAAGCAATGGAATATGGAATGCCTCCAATTAGTGGATGGGGAATGGGAATTGACCGTTTAATGCAACTTTTAACAAATTCGGATAATATTAAAGATTGTATTTTATTCCCTCTTATGAAACCGAAAGATTAAATTGTGGTAAATTTGTATTCTTATTTTATAAATTTTCACAAAAATTTCATTAAAAAAAGACACAATTGTCTTTTTTTTGCGTTATTTTGTGCTATAATTTTTGTTAGGAGGTAGAAGATTTTGAGAAAAATTAAAAATATGTTTGAAAAACATGATCTATTTAAAATTATTTTATTGGTAGTTTTAGTAACTATTGTATTGACTTGGATTATTCCAGCAGGATCATTGTCTGGTGGAACTTATGTTAAATCTGGGCTAACTAGACAAGGACTTGCAGATATTATGTTATCTGGTGTTTTTAGTGCCAATTTCTTTATTCATCAATTAATGTTCATTTTATTTGTTGGAATGTTTTATGGAATTTTGTCACATGTTTCTGGGTACAAAGCATTGGTTAGTAAAGTTGCCAGTAAATTTAAAGGAAAGGAAAAAGTATTTGTACTTGTATCTTCATTTGTTATTGCTTTATTAACTAGTATATTATCTCAAACTTATGTTATTCTAATTTTTATTCCTTTTATTATCAATATTGCTAGTAAAATGAATTTAGATAAGATTACAGCATTTTTATGTACTTTCGGTTCTATGCTAGTTGGTATTTTAGGTGCCACTTATGGTAGTGAAGGGTTTGTTTATTTTATCAATTACTTAAATTATTATAAAACGGTATCTATTACTGAACAAATTGGTATTCGTTTTGGGATTCTTGCTTTAGCCTATATTCTATTTAGTTTCTTTATGGTACGTCATATGAATAAAGCCTTGAGTTCTAAAAAGAATGAAGAAACCGTAGATGATTTATTTGTAATAGAAGAAGAAAAAAGTAAAAAAATAAAAGTATGGCCAATGGCATTATTCTTAATTGTAATTTTTGTATTTACAATATTAGGGTATGTCAACTGGAGTGATAATTTTAACATTACTGCATTTACTAAATTTCATACTTGGTTAACGGATTTAGCGGTAGGAGATTATACAATTCTTTCTTATATAGTTGGAAAGAACGCTACAGCGTTTGGTTCTTGGGATTTATATACAATTACGATTGTGATGGCTATTGTTTTATTACTATCAGTCGTTATCTATGGTGTTAAGTTTGATGACTTAATCGATAATGCTATTGAAGGTCTTAAAAAATTTATTAAGCCCATACTAATATTGTTATTGGTATATATTGTATTTGTATTTGTGTATTGGTGTCCATTCACTGTAACTATTTGTAATTGGATTACTAGTTTTGCAGATGGTTTTAATCCTTTTTTAGCCACTATTTGTGCAGGGATATCTAGTTTCTTCCATATTGATTTTGGATTTGCAGGATATGCACTTGGGGATCTTTTAGTGACTACTTATGGCT
>CAMYTM010000110.1 GCA_947297555.1 uncultured Mycoplasmatota bacterium
CACCTGTTACACAGACGAATTTCCCTAGCGGAATTTCTACATCAATATTTTTAAGGTTATGTTCACTGGCTCCAATGATTTCTAATGTTTTTCCATTGCCTTTTCTTCGTTTTTCTGGAACTTCTATTTTTTCAGTACCTTTTAAATATCGACCTGTAATAGAGTCCTTATTCTTCATGACTTCACTAGGAGTCCCTGCCGCCACAACATTCCCACCTTCACGTCCTGCCCCAGGACCAATGTCTACTAAATAATCTGCGGCCATCATAGTATCTGTATCGTGTTCTACCACAATTAGTGTGTTTCCTAAATCTACCATTTCTTTTAATGATGCAATTAATTTATCATTGTCTCTTTGATGAAGTCCTATAGAAGGCTCATCTAGTACATATAAGACCCCTGATAGTTTACTTCCAATTTGGGTAGCAAGTCTTATTCTTTGTAATTCTCCCCCAGACAAAGTTCCAGCCATACGATCGAGTGTTATATAATCTAATCCTACATTTTTTAAAAATTCTAAACGGTTAATAATTTCTTTAATAATTAAACGACTAATCTCGGTTTGTTCTTTGTTTAATTTTAAACTCTTTATAAATTCTAATAACCGCCCAATGCTCATCTTTGTCATCTCATAAATATTTTTCTTGCCTACGTAAACATTTAATATAGATTCTTTTAATCTGGCTCCATGACACTCTGGACATTCTATTTCCATCATATAGTTATCGAGCCATTCACGAATCCAAGTAGATGAAGTTTCTAAGTATCGTCTTTCTAAATTGTTGATAACTCCTTCAAAACATCTTGTTACATAACGTTTATTTCCATTTTTCGATGTATATTCAAAGTTTAGTTCTTCTTCTGTTCCAAAAAATACAATGTTTTTTTCTTTTTTAGTTAAATTTTTAAAAGGTTTATTCATATCGATTTTATAATAATCACAAGCCGTTTTTACATCTGTATAAAATATGTTTTGATCATCTGACATCGTGGTAATAGCACCCTCATTTATAGATAACGTATTATCAGGAATTAGCAAAGTTTCTGAAATAGCGGTTTTAAATCCGAGCCCTTTACATTCTGGACATGCACCAAAAGGAGCATTAAAGGAAAACATTCTTGGCTCTAAGTCTGGAAGGGAATAATTACATTTTACACAAGCAAATTTTTCACTCCATAGCATCTCTTCTCCACCAATAATGTGAATAAGTACCATACCATCCGCTAGTTTTGTACTGGTTTCGATGGCTTCAAAAATACGACTTCGCTCTTCACTTTTTAAAACAATTCTATCCACAATAACTTCAATCGTATCTTTGATATTTTTTTCCAAGATAATTTCTTCTTCTAAAGAACGTACTTCTCCATTTAAGCGAATCCTTGTAAAACCATCACGTCGCAAATTTTCTAATATTTCTTGATGCATTCCTTTTTCATCTTTCACAACGGGAGCCATAATTTCTAATTTTGTACCAGGTTCTAGATTCATGACTTTGTTTGTCATTTCCTCAATGCTTTGATGCGTAATTGCTTCATGATGATTAGGACAATAGGGAACGCCTATTCTTGCATATAGAAGTTTTAAATAGTCATATATTTCTGTGACGGTTCCTACGGTACTACGTGGATTGTTATTGGTGGTTTTCTGATCAATCGCAATTGCTGGAGATAACCCATCAATACTATCTACATCTGGTTTATCACTACCTCCTAAAAATTGACGTGCATAACTAGATAAACTTTCCACAAATCGTCTTTGGCCTTCTGCATAAATTGTATCAAATGCCAAACTACTTTTTCCACTTCCAGATACACCTGTCATAACGATTAATTTGTTCTTAGGTAAATCTAAATCTACATTTTTCAAGTTATTTTCTCTTGCACCACGAATGATAATTTTATCATTTTTCACAATATAACCACTCCTTTAATGTTACTTATTTTACCACATAATAAGACTTTTTATTTGCAAAATTAATATAGCATATATTTGTTCGCTTAGCAAGTTAAAAAGAAAAGAAACAAAAAGGTTTCTATCCTAAATTATAATGTATGTATATTTTCATTAAATTCTGTTGTCATTACTTGTTGTAATGCCAATACATTTTGATATTCATCTATTGTGGTAGTTTGGACACTTGCAGTTTCTAAATAACTTAATAAACTTGATGTTGGAGTTTTAAAACCCATTCTAACTCCTATTTTAAACAAATCATAGCCTATAAAAAAGTTATCATATGTCATTAAATTAAATTGATGTTGTTGAGTAAAATAGTTTACTACTCTTGCATAATGTTGTTCACAACTTTCAAATTGATTTTCCATGGTACTTTTCCTTTCTTGCGTATGTATTATAGTCAATAAAAAAAGAAAAGGCAAGTTTAACTTTTTACAATATTCTCCCTTTTCCCTATCAAAGCAATTGCAAATAGATAATGGATAATACTAATGATTAGAGTTGGAATAATAAAGTAACGTATTTCAAAATGAAAAACGATTCCACAGAAGAATGTTCCTATAGCTTTTCCTAGTAAAGAACTACAATATTTTAAAGTAGTTAAAAATAAGGAATATTTTTCTTCTATGTTATTAATAAAATAACTACTAAAAATAAAACTATATGGACAGTCCGTTAAGAAAAGGTATACTAAAGTTATAAGAAGTAAAAATTTACTATTTGTTATAAAAAGGAGTACATATAGAATCACACGTAGTCCATATTTCATTAATAAATTGTAATGATCGTTTTTAAAACGAAAATATTTTACAACAAGCATAGATAAAATATTCGAGCAGATTCCTAAACCCAGAATAAAGAAACTAGCAAAATTGGAAGAGAAATGAAGGTTTTCAGTAAGAAGTAACATAGGCATTCCTAAAATGGCTCCCCAAATCATGTCTCCTAAAAAGTTTACAAATAAGAAAAAATATAATACTTTGTTATTATTAAAATAGCAGATTGTTTTTTTCATATTAAATATTTCTTCTTTTTTGGTATCCATTTGTAAAAATAATAAGACAATTAGGGCTAGAAAATTAAAAATAATAGACAGCAATAAACAAATATTATAATTAATTTGAGTATGAAAAATAGTTTTTCCAAGTAGTATAGCAACAAGTAGAAATCCTAGTTTACTAAATAATGATTCTACAAAACTTTTTTTAGTGTATAAAACATCATCTTTTTTTATATGCATCATTAAAGGATATACGCTAGCAAGTATCAATTGGCTAAATGCGATATTAAAAAACATTAAAAATTTTATTAAAAAAGTATGTTCTGTATGATTTAAGCAAATTAAAGCCGTTCCTGTCATCATATTTAACGCAAGAGTAATACAAATTCCCCATTTTAATTTATTTGTTGTTACTTTAATCGTAAAATAAAATAGAACAAAAACCGTTACTATATAGGAAATACTAATGACATGACTTATGGTTGTTGTTGATAAGTTGTTGGCATTCATCCAAAGTTCACGATAGTTATCAAATAAGCCTATAGAAAAACCAAATAATGCTAAAAAAAATAGTAAGCAAAAACTTTTATTGGCTTTTAATTTTTTCATGTGTACCACCTATTATAAGTATAACATAATTTTTTTATTTTTCTTCTCTACATTTGCGTTTTTGAATTTGATATGTTATTGCCATAGAAAGTTTCCAAGGAATAAAGCGATTTAAAAATAAACCTAGTTTTATGCTCCAACCTGGGACGATGATTAGTTTATGGCGAAACATTTTATCTATGGCATATTTTGCCACTTTTTTACTAGGCATTTCTTTGATACTAAAAATACCATGTGCGACTTGGTTAAATTCTGTTCTGACAGGTCCAGGACATAAAGCAATGATA
>CAMYTM010000111.1 GCA_947297555.1 uncultured Mycoplasmatota bacterium
GATGAACAAAAGTTTCATCAGTAAAATCGTGGTGACAGCCAAACAAAGTCATAAAATAAGACTAGTGGATTATATTATGAGTGAAACAAGTAAAGACTTTGAGAAATTCGAACATGCAGAAACCTATCAAACACCTGCTTTAACAGATTATAGATATACAGGAAAAAGTCCAAATAATTATGTATGTTTTGGAAGTGAAGAGGTTCCATGTCCAGAAGATAATTTATACCGAATCATAGGAGTAATACCAACCAAAAGAGAAGTAAATGGAGAATTTGAAAATAGAATAAAGTTAATAAAAAATGATAGTTATGGAACTGGCAGGTGGTTTGATTCTAGTGTACTTTTGGCTTCATGGATACGAAGTGCTATAAGAAATAAATTATTAAATCAATATTGGCCTTCTCTAAACTCTTATCAATCTTTTGTAGAGCATTCTGTCTGGTATCTTGGAGGGATATCAAATACAAGATCTAGTTGGGGTAATGTAGATAGAGGTTCTTTATATATCCAGGAAAGAGGATCAGTCGGTGGAGAAAAAGCAAGTTCAGAACTATATATTACTGATTACATTGGCTTAATGTATTCTAGCGATTATAAGTTTGCTGCAACTTCTGACAGTAATTGGATGTGGAAATTTGATGGAGAGTGGACAATAACTCCAGATGCAAATTATAGTTCTGCTAATAATAATGCCAACTTTTGCAGATCAATGATTACTAACGGTTTGAATGGTACATCTACTGCTATAAATAATACTCAATCTACTAATATTTATCCATTCCGACCAACCTTCTATTTAAAAACGAGTGTCTTATATAAAAGTGGGAGTGGAACAATAGAAGAACCGTATAGAATAGGTATTAATGAATAATATCGACTTAAAACAAATTCGGAAGCGCAAAGGCTATACGCAAAAAGAATTAGCGAGTAAATTAGGAATATCCGATTCAACCCTTGCCCATTATGAAACGGGAATAAGAAGAATAAGTTTAGAAATGTTTTTAAAAATATTAGATGTATGTCATTTTGAGATAGAGATTAAAGAAAGTACTAATATTAAAAGTTGTAAGTGATATAAAGAGGATAATTTCAGGCTTATTATCTTCTTTTTTATTTATAAATACATAATTTATGTGTATACTAATAGTTAAGAGGTGACTTCATGAAATACCAAAAATTTGAAATGGATACATACAACATTTATACTATTAAAACCAATAAGTTTAAAAATTGTCATATGGAAATTACTTTTTATGATAATGCTAAAAAAGAAGAATTAGGCCTTCGTAACTTTTTAGTAGATATGCTTTGCCATTCTTCTAAACAATATCCTAAAAGAAAGGAAATCGTTATTAAATTAGAAGAACTTTATCAGTCTTATTTTTATGGAGTATCTAGTAAAGTTGGAAATATGGTAATGTCTAATTTTATTTATGATTTTTTAAATCCTGAGTTTGTAAATGATGAAAAATTTTTACAGAATACATTAAAATTTCCTTTTGAAATTATTGAAAATCCGAATGTAATAGGGAATTCTTTTGATGAACGTACATTTAAAATCATTCAAAAACGAATTCTTGCCGATATTGATTCGTTAAAAGAAAATCCCACTAATTATGCTTTTCGTAGAGCACTTATTAATATGGATGAAAATTCTATTACAGCCTCTAGTGTATTAGGAACAAAGGAAGAAGTAGAAGCCATTACCCCAGAAAGTTTGTATGCCTATTATGAAAAATTTTATAAAAATAGTTTGTGTAATATTTATATTATTGGAGATTTAGATATGGAAGAAGTTGTGAAAATCATTAGCAAAAATTTTCATAATAACTGTCTTAAAAATCATCGGGTTGAAACCTTTGTAGAAAATAAAACAAGAAAAAAAGAATTGATGATTCAGGAACCTTCTTCTTTTTGTCAAAGTAATTTAGTACTAGGTTTTAATTTAGAAAAATTGACTAAAAGTGAGATGTTTACAACACTTTACTTTTTTGATGAGGTATTATGTGCTGGGGGGTTAAAATCAAAAATTTATAATTCTTTACGTGAAGAAAATCAGTTATGTTATAGTGTTTCGTCTATTAATTCTAAATACGACAATATGTATTATGTGTATGTAGGTTTAGATAAGAAAAATGTACCCTTAGCAATTAAATTAATTAAAAAATGTGTAAAAGATATGGCTGGTGGTAAGATAAGTGATGAAGAAATGAATATGGCGAAGCGTCAGTTATTAACTTCTTTGGATATAGTTCGCGATAATCAAAATAGTTTAATTAATAATTATACTTTTCATACGATTGTAGGAACTCCTTTATTTGATGAACTTAAAGAGGGTTATAAAAAGATTACGGTGAAAGATCTTAAAACTATTGGAAAAAAGTTAAAACTTAATTTTATTTATGAACTGGAAAGTAGTGAGGAGGAAACATGAAAGAGATAGAACTAAAGGGATTAAAAGAAGTTGTCTATTATGATAAAGTAAGTAGTGGTATGCCAGTTTATGTTTGGAAAAATGATAAAGTTAAGGGTGTTTTTAGTGCTCTTTGTGTTAATTATGGTTCAATTCATCAAGAATTTAAAATGAACGGAAAAAACAAATACTATCAAGTTCCAAGTGGAATTGCCCATTTTATTGAACATTTAAATTTTTATGAACCTGATGGAACGACTGCTACCGATTTTTATGCCAAGTATGGAAGCGAAGTAAATGCTTTTACAACGTTTGATTATACTTGTTACCATTTGTATAGTACAGTTGAATTTAAAGCAAATTTAAATCATCTTCTTGATTTTGTTTTGACTCCTAGTTTTAATAAAAAAATGGTAAATAAAGAAAAAAATATTATTATAGAAGAACTATCTATGGATGAAGATATCCCAGAGACACAATTGTACTTTCAACATTATGCCAATCTTTTTCATAAATATAAATATAAGGAGTCTATTACAGGCAAAAAAGAAGATGTTCAAAATACAACACTAGAAGATATTGAACTTGTTTATGATACATTTTATCATCCAAAAAATATGTTTTTGATTGTAACCGGAAATGTAAATCCCTATGATGTTATTAAGATTGCAGAAGAAAATTTAAAGAAGAAAAAACTTTCTCCTTATAAAAATCCGAAGGTAAAGAAATATAGAGAAGAAGCAAGTGTCGTAAATGTTATTTCAGAAATCTCTGGTAATGTGGAAAATACTAAACTTAAAATTTCTGTTAAAACTCCTCTTAGTAATTTTAAAAATATCGATCCAGTAGATCTTCGATTGATAACTTCTTTAATTATGATTAGTAATTTTGGACCTACTAGTGATTTAAAAGAATACTTAATGGAAAAAGAATTAATGAATTATATGAGTGCAACGCGTTCATTTATTGAAGATTTTTTGATTATGACTATAACAGTTGAAACAAACTATCCAAAAGAAGTTATTAAGGAACTAAAAGAACAATTTAAAAATTTAGAAATGTCAGAAGAAAACTTAAAAAGAAAAATAAATGCGAGTACTGCAGCAATAGTTTTAAAATATGATGATATTATGAGTGTTAATAATAATATGCAAGAAGAAGTCTTAACTTTCGGTTCTATAATTGAAAATGAAAAAGAACATTTAGAGAATATCACATTAGAAAATATAAATAAGGTGATTAAAAAGATTGATAGTAGTAATATGGCGGTTACTGTATTGAATCCAAAGAAGAATTAGGAAGAAAGATTCTTCTTTTTTTCATGATTGAAAATAAAAGAAAAATATTCTATAATGAGATAAAGATAGATGGAGGAAGAAAGATGAAAAAAGAAGAAAAGAAAAACCTCCCAACTTCAG
>CAMYTM010000112.1 GCA_947297555.1 uncultured Mycoplasmatota bacterium
ACATCGTACTTACTATCCATGTCTAACCCTCTCTTCATTATAAAAATATTATAACATACAAAAAGAGTTTATAAAAACCCTTATTTTGTTTGTTCTAATAATTTGGCAAAAATTTCAATATGAATGCGTTCATCTAAAATAATACGTTTTAATATATGCTTTACATTTTCATCATTTGTTTTTAAAATAATTTTTTCATAATTTCTTATCGCTGCTTCTTCTTGATAGATATTATCACGTAGAGTTTGCTCCCAATTTTTTTCATAATTGACATATTCTCCACTAAACCATTTTGTCTTATCCTCTACGACACTTGCAAATAAAGGCGTTAGACCTAGTTGATAAATTAAATTCCCCAAGATTTCTAAATGGTGCATTTCTACAATAGAGATTTCTTTTAAAATTTTTTTTATCTCTTCATTGTCTTGCATCATCATTTGGAAAACATAATCATGTATTGCAGAGTCTTCACTTACTCTTCCAGCGTAAGAACTAAGAATTTCTTTTGCAATTTCTATATCTTTTTTGTCCACTTTTATTTTCGGATACGGAATGTTCATACAATACTCCATAATATCACCTAGTTAACTATATGAAAAAAAAGAAACTTTATGTTAAAAAGTTCATGTTTAAATCTATAACATTTTTTGACTTTATACGATAACCAACTGAAATAATCATATCTAAATAATAATAATCAACTTGATAATTCTTACCATCTTTAGCAGTTGTCACAAATTTTGCGACAACAACTTCACCTTTTAATTCTTCTTCTAATAACAAAAAAATAAACCTTATTCCCAAAGTTTAGTTAACATAATTTATATTCTGCGCAAGGAATACTTAATATGTCTGCAATCTCTTTAGATAGCAGTTCCCCTAACCATAAATATTTACCTTCATCAGGCAATTCTTTAAAAAGATATTTATTTTCATCTATATAAACCCAAAATAACGCATTTGCTCCTGTATTTTCAAATTCAACAAATTTTTGTGTTAATAAATCATCTCTTTCAGTTACCTTATATCCGTATTTTTCAAAAAAATAATTATCTAGATTGAATACATTATTACTCATAGTTTGCTCCTTTTTTTTCATTATAAAATATTTTTGGCTTTTTTACAAATACTAGTTAAAGTCATTTCATCTAATATAAATTATGTAAATTAGGTGATAAATATGGCATTCTATCCAAAAAATTCACGAAAAAAAATGAAACCATAATTTTAGGAGCCCAAATTATACAAGAAGTTTTAGACAAATACCCCTGGCTAAAGCAACAAACTTTATTAGAAGACAAAAATTTTGTAGAACTTTACAATGTTCCAGCAACTATTGTTCATATGAATGATGAAAAACAACAAACAAAATATCTTTATAATAACTTAAATAATTTAGAACAATTGTGGTCCATTTTAGATATTTATTTAACGTTACATCAATACGAAAATAAATATTTAAACTCAATTATGAATTATCTCATTCAAATATTTATTTTTGATTTAATCACTTTACAAGGAGATAGACATATAGGAAATTGGGGAATTATTGAAAATCAAAATGATAAAACAATTTATATTCCACTTTTATTCGACAATGGCACTTCATTTAATCTATGGAAATTAAATAGTAAAGAAAGTCCATTTTATATCAATCTAAAAAATTATCAAGAAAATCCACAAAAAGAAAAACTCAAAAATCAATTTCTTTCTATTCTTTATAAAAATAAAATGTTATTGACTTGTTCTGAAGACGCCATTACAAACGCAAAGGCAAAAAAGCGGGAACACAATGTAAAAGTATTTGAATATTTTCTAAAAACTTCAAGTCAAAATTATATTGAACTTGCAAGAAATTATATAGAAAAAATAAAAAGTGTATCTATAAATGCATTATTAACAAAAATCGAAATAGAACAACATGTTATAATTCCTGAACATGTAAAAAATTATGTAATAGATGTAATGACGTGGAATTTATATTTTTTAGACGAAATAATGAATACATATACCAAAGAACAAGGACGTGGTAAAAGTGAATAAAGAAACTTACGGACAAATAATAAATATTGTCAAAATAATAAAAAATAAAGGAATTAGTTTTCAAGACGCATTAACACTAATAAAAAACAATTTAGAATTATTAAATATCCCAAAGGAAGAATTAGAACATCGGCTTTTTATTGTTATGAATAACACTGTAATTTATGCCGTATTATATGTAGAAGAAAACAATTATGCGTGGAGTATCTATCAAGAAAATAGTTTTGGTCCTTTTATAAAAAATAGGGATAAAAATAACCATAACTATATTATTGAAATGATGTTAGAAGCAGTGGAAAAATTTAATAGAAAAAAACAAAATTCACTTAACAAAAATTTAGAAGAACAAATTAAAGAATTTAACCAAATTAATCAAAATGAAGAAGGATATCATTTAAAATAACAAAAATTCATTCTCAAAAAATGAATTTTTTTACTGAAACAAATGATAAGGATATCGATGAGGCAAATCCAAATGAAAAGTCATTCTCTCTTTTGTAACGGGATGATAAAAAGATAATTCTTTGGCAAACAAAGCAATTTGTTCTCCCTTTTTGTAATTTGAATTATATTTAGCATCTCCATATAAAGGATAGCCAATATGAGAAAACTGTACTCTTATTTGATGATGTCTTCCTGTTTTTAAATCAATTTTAACCAAAGTAAGATTCTCTCGACAGGTCACTACTTCATAATCTAAAATTGCAAGTTTCCCTTTTTTATCTACATAAGACGTATTTGTTTTTGCATTCTTTAGTAAATAGTTTTCTATATGTCCATTTCCTTTTAAATTACCACAAACAACTGCATAGTATGTTTTTTTTAGTTCATGACTTTGAACTTGTTTCGATAACCTTCCCGCCGCTTTTGAAGTTTTTGCAAATACCATAACCCCACCTACTACGCGGTCCAGTCGATGTATGAGTCCCAAATATACATTGCCTGGTTTCTTGTACTTTTCTTTTAGATATTCCTTTAATAATGTGAGTAAATCTTTATCTTTAGTATCATCGGCTTGCACTAAAACATTGATTGGTTTTTCTACCACTAATAAATGATTATCCTCATATAAAATATTAATCATTTTCTTCCCAACGTCCATAAATGCCACAAGGCAATATCATATTATCTCTTATAATAGGAAGTCCAACTTCTCCAGCACTGACACTTCCTCCAGGATATTTTTTTAAAATAGTTGTTTTTAAAATATTTTCTAAAACCGTACTAGAAATACCAGTGGTATAAGAATTAATCAAAAAGAATAAAGGTTTATCAGACAAAATTTGCATACACAAATCAGTTAAGTAATAAATATTTTTTTCAAACTTCCAAACCTCTTTATTAGGGCCTCTTCCATAACTTGGAGGGTCCATTACAATCGCATCATACTTATTGCCCCGTCTTATTTCACGACTCACAAACTTCACACAATCATCAACAATAAAATGAATTTCTTCATTTTCTAAATGCGATAATCGCATATTTTCTTTTGCCCAGTCTGTCATACCACGAGAAGCGTCGACTTGAACAACTTTGGCGTGGCAACTTGCAGCAGCCATACTTGCCGCCCCTGTATAAGCAAATAGATTTAAAACTTTAATCTCACGATTTGCTCTTTCAATTTTATTCATTATAAAATCCCAATTCGTTGCTTGTTCTGGAAATATTCCTGTATGTTTAAAATTAGTAGGACTTACCTTAAACGTTAAATGTTTGTAAGAGATTGTCCAAAACTCAGGCAGTTTTTATGTAACTTCCCAGTGACCCCCT
>CAMYTM010000113.1 GCA_947297555.1 uncultured Mycoplasmatota bacterium
GCGTATTGTTGCAGGAGATGTTCCAAATAGTCTAAAAAATAAAACAATTTGGGAACTAGATATGGGGGCACTTGTTGCAGGTGCTAAATATCGTGGTGAATTTGAAGAAAGATTAAAAGCGGTTTTAAAAAAAGTAAAAGATAGTAATGGCGATATTATCATGTTTATTGATGAAATTCACATGATAGTGGGAGCAGGAGAGTCTGGGGCTATGGATGCTGGAAATATGTTAAAGCCGATGCTTGCTCGTGGAGAAATTAAATTGGTTGGTGCAACTACTTTAAATGAATATCGTAAATATATAGAAAAAGATGGGGCTTTAGAAAGACGTTTACAAAAGGTATTAGTAAGTGAACCTAATGTGCTTGATACCATAACGATTTTAAGAGGTTTAAAAGAGCGTTTTGAGGTTTATCATAAAGTGAATATTAAAGATAATGCATTAGTAGCCGCAGCAACGCTTAGCAACAGGTATATAACAGATCGTTTTTTACCTGATAAGGCAATTGATTTAGTTGATGAAGCATGTGCAACGATAAAGATGCAAATGGATTCTGTTCCCGTAGAATTAGATACTTTAACTCGTGATATTATGCGTCTTGAAATTGAACGTGAAGCCTTAAAAAAGGAAAAAGATGAGTTATCGCAAGTTCGTTTAGAAAAGATAAAGGAAGAATTAGCAGACCTAAAGACAAAAGAACAAGAAATGCGTGCGTCTTGGGAAGAAGAAAAAGAAATTAATGAAACGGTAAGTAAGAAAAAAGAGGAATTAGAGACCGCTCGTCATAATCTTTCTATGGCAGAAAATAATTATGATTTAGAAACTAGTGCTAAACTTCGTCATGGAGTGATTCCAAAATTGGAGAGAGAATTAGTAGAATTAAAAGAAAATACGAAAAATTTAATGCTTTCTGATGTGGTAAGTGATGAAGATATAGCAGGCGTTGTTTCAAAATGGACCAACATTCCTATTTCTAAATTGGTAAGTGGTGAAAAGGAAAAATTACTTCATTTAGAAGAAAATTTAAGAAAGAGAGTAAAAGGTCAAGATATTGCTTTGAAACTTGTGAGTGAAGCCATTATTCGTGCTCGCAGTGGTATTAAGGATCCAAATCGTCCTATTGGTTCGTTTATATTTTTAGGACCAACAGGTGTAGGAAAAACAGAAGTTGCAAAAAGTCTTGCAAGTGAGTTATTTGATAGTGATCGTCATATGATACGTATTGATTGTTCTGAGTATATGGAAGCCTTTAATGTAAGCCGCTTAGTCGGAGCCCCTCCTGGATATGTCGGATATGATGAAGGTGGACAGTTAACAGAACAAGTACGAAGAAATCCATTTTCGATTGTGTTATTTGATGAAATTGAAAAAGCCCACAAAGATGTTTTTAATATTCTTTTACAAATTTTAGATGATGGACGTATAACGGATAGTCAAGGAAGAACTGTTGATTTTAAAAATACCATTATTATTATGACAAGCAATTTAGGAAGTGAATATATTTTAGATGCTAATCAAAATAGTGAAACATTAGTGATGAATGAATTAAAGAGTGCATTTCGTCCAGAGTTTATTAATCGTATTGATGAAATCATTGTCTTTAAATCTTTAACAAAAGATATTATTCATTCTATATTAGATAAAATTATAAAGGAAATAGAATCGCGTTTGGTACCAAGTAATATTCATATAGAGATTAGTGAGAAAGCACGAGATAAAATTATAGAGGATGCTTACGATGTTCATTATGGAGCAAGACCAATAAAGCGTTATGTTACACGTAATATTGAGACTTTACTCGCAAATTTAATATTAGAAGATAAAGTGAAATTTAATGATATATTGTCTGTTGATGTTCATAATGGAGAATTTAAAATTACGGTGAAAAATTAAAAAATATAAATAATGAATGATACTTTATTTAAAGCAATAATGAATTATTAAAATAATCGGAGTCTTGTCATAGGTTTCATTCAAGAAATAAGAGGAATTGAAAAAGAAAGCGTTAAACAACACGCAATTAAATTTGCTACAAACTTAAGAACAGATTTCAAAGGAGACCGATTGAAGAAATCAAAGTTTGACAAAGAGTATGTAAAGTGTTAAAATCTAATTTAGAAATTGTTGATGAGAGACATGATTTTATTATTTTATTTAAAAGAGAGTTCATGTTGGGTGGAAATGAATAAATAAATAATAAAGTTACTACTTTCTAGAGGGATTAATACTCCCCGGCTAAAACCGTTATCTGAAATTAAGTAAAATAAAGGATGGTACCGCAAGTCTTTGCTCCTTGGCAAAGGGTTGTGGTTTTTATTTTTAGAAAGAGTGATTTTATGGATAATTTGCCAATGCAGTCAATTTTGTTTATTTATCAAGATGGTGAAGTAGAAAGTGTTCCAATAACGCATTTTCCTCATCATTTGGACTCTTTGCAAAACAATTTAGAAAAAATGCCACGCTTTGCTAATCTTTATTATCAATATAAATTCACATTTCATGAATAAGTGAATTACATGCCAATTGTAAGTACTTTAGCAAAAGAAGGAATTGTTTCTTTAATCAATTTTAATTTAAGGGATATTGTAGCAGATTCAAGTTTATTAAATTATGATTTGCCTGGAATAGTAGTTTACTTACCTCATGATTTTGGTAGTTTAAAACAATTAGAACATATAGAAAAACTTTTAATCTATTATCCTAAAAATCGACTTTCTTTTAACCAATATCAAAATATAGAGTTTAAAGAAAAAGCGTTCTCCGAAATCGCTGAGTTTGTACGGACAAGGAAAAATAATTTTGAAGAAAAACATACATTATAGAAAGAAGGAATAAATATGATAAATTTTAAAGAAAATGAAAACTTAAATAAATTAAATCATAGTTGTGCGCATATGATGGCACAAGCCATTAAACATTTATGGCCAGAGGCAAAGTTTTGGGTAGGACCTGTCATTGAAACAGGGTTTTACTATGATGTGGATTTAGGAGATAAAGTAATCACTGATGCTGATATTGAAGAAATTACAAAAGAAATGAAGAAAATTGCAAAAGATGATAAAAGAATTGTTCGTAATGAAATTAGTAAGAGTGATGCTTTAGAACAATTTAAAGATGACCCTTATAAAATTGATTTGATTACAAGAATGGATGAGAAAGAAGTTACTATTTCTACTTATACGCAGGGAGATTTTACTGACCTTTGTCGTGGACCTCATGTTGAAACCGTAAAAGAATGTAAACATTTCAAATTAATTAAATTTAGTGGGGCCTATTTTAAAGGTGATGTGAATAATAAAGTTTTACAAAGAATATATGGTGTTTGTTTTCCAACTGAAGAGGAATTAAACGCATACTTAGAAGAACTAGAAGAAGCAAAGAATAGAGATCACCGTAAACTTGGAAAAGATTTAGGTATTTTTATGACAAGTGATTTAGTGGGAAAAGGACTTCCTATGTACTTGCCAAATGGTTATATTATCTGGGAAGAATTTGAAAATTATATAAAAGAAAAAGAAAAGAAACTTGGTTACAAACATGTTTTGACTCCACCTTTGGGAAATGTAGAATTATATAAAACAAGTGGACATTGGGAACATTATCAAGAAAGTATGTTTCCAAAAATGGAAGTAGAAGGAGAAGAATTTGTTCTTCGTCCTATGAATTGCCCTCATCATATGATGATTTATGCAAATGATATTCATTCTTATCGTGATTTGCCACTTCGAATTGGGGAGATTGCTAGAGATTGTAGGTTTGAGG
>CAMYTM010000114.1 GCA_947297555.1 uncultured Mycoplasmatota bacterium
TTCCCACACAGCGCCCCATGTAAAATCAACTTACGCCGATGCGTAAGTTTTATTTATATGTATTAAGTGTTTCTTTCTAGGAAGGAGGCACTTTTATTATGTTAAAGTATAAGAAATTAAAGGAAATCGAACCCAGTGAAAAAGTAATTAGTATTATTTCTTCTACTAAGCCTAATGATTTAAAAATAGTTAATGGTAAAATAATTCTTATTGAAATAACTAATATTAAAACGATTGTACCTATTAAGTACTATATTAATTATAGTGATAAGGTTGTTATTATTAATGAATATCCTAAAGAAGAAATAAAAGGAAATAATTTTTATAACTTAAATACTGGTAAAAGTTTTTGTGAATATGAGCTTGCTAGTGTGCTTAAAAATACTACTTGCAAATTGTAAAAAAAGATGTATAATAAAGAACAATTTAGTTATGTTCTTTGAAAAAGGCGAAGTAGTATGTATAACCTTATATGTATTTCTTCGCCCTTTTTAATAAGAAAGGAATAAGATATGAATAAAAAAGCGGCAATTTATGTCAGAGTATCTACTGATGAACAAAGAGATAATGGCTATTCTATAGATAGTCAAATTAGAATGCTTACAAAATATTGTGAAGAAAATAATTACACTATTATTGATATTTACAATGATGCGGGTTATTCTGGAAAAGATTTATATAGACCAGCTATGCAAAGATTAATTAAAGATATTGAAAAGGGTAAAATTGATAAATTAGTGGCAATTAAAACCGATAGACTTACAAGAGATAGTTATGATGGACATTGGCTTTTAAATCATTGTACTAAATATGATGTTAAAATAGAATTAACTTTAGAACCTTATGATATATCTACGGCTAATGGTGAAATGATGTTTGGTATGAATTTAATCTTTGGGCAAAGGGAGAGAAAAGAGATAGGAACAAGAACTAAACGTGGACTTGAAGAAATGGTGTTACAAAAGGTTCATCCAGGTAAAGCGCCTTATGGTTATATTAGAAATAAAGAAATGGGGCATTTAGAGATAAATCCTATTGAGGCAGTAGTTGTTAAAGAAATATTCGAATTATGCGCAAAAGGGCTTTCATATCGCAAAATAGCGAGTATTATGAGGGGAAATGATAGATATTTACGTGAAGGTAAATGGTCGGATTCTAGAGTGTTTAAAATTTTAGATAATGAAATATATATTGGTACTTTCTATTTTGGTAAATTTAGAAGAAAAAAAGAAGACATTATTATAATTAAAAATTATTGTGAGCCTATTATTAGTAAAGAACTATATGATAAGACAAGAAAAACTTTAGAGAAAAACAAACACGAAAATTATGGAAAACATATTCATTTGTTTTCTTCATTAGTAAAATGTCCTTGTTGTCATAAAATAATGAGTAGTACTTTATCTTATAAAAAAGGGAAAGATAATACAAAAAGAGAATATTATTTTCTAACTTGTAAAAATAAAGAGTGTGAAGGTAAGGGAATATATTATAATTGTGATAGATTAGAAAAAACATTAGTGAGAATATTAAATGAATTAACTATTTATATGTTAAATAATCCTGAAAATATAATTGCACCTAAAAATGATAAGGACAAAGAATTTAAACAAATAGAAAAATCTATGAAGAAATTAAAAGAACAAGAGAAAAAATTAGTAGATTTATATTTATCTAGTAATGTTGATGTTGAAACTATTAATGATAGAAATCAAATGATTAAAAAAGAATTAGAAATATTAGAAGATAAAAAAATGAAATTAAATGATAATGAGATTTATGATGTTAAAGTAGAATTATTATCTGAATTTAATGATAATAATTTGAATAAGTATTTATTAAATAAGGAACTACCTATTTATCGTAAATGGGAAAAATTAGATAAAACTACAAGAAGATATATTGTTCAAAAATTTATTAAGAGTATAGAAATACAGCGTGATGAAGAATACTTAATTGATATAACTGATATAAAATTTAATAAAGAATATTTTAATAAAAATGCAGACTATTTCTTAAATGATTTAATGTTATCTTTAAAAGAAAATTATAAAGGATTTATTTATAAGCCGCCTATTGATATGGAAACATTACTTTATATGATGCAAGATAATGAAGTTATATCTGTTAATAATTATTTAAATAATAAAGATATAAATGATGATTATAAAGATGTTATTAATAAATTAGTTAGTGATGAGGGTGTTATAGTATGTGCTTTAGTAGTTGATAAAGTCTTTGTTGATGAGTTATTATTTATACCAAAAAACGCCTAGTTTGTTGGGCATTTTTTTAGTTAATTAAAATGTGATATACTATAAATAGTATGAGGTGAAAAAAATGAAATCTAAAATATTAGTTTTAATTGTATTTTTAATAGTGTTGTTAACTTGTTCTTTTTGGATTATTGCATTAAAAAACATTGTTAAATCTAGTAAGACTTATTTAGAGGCAGAAAAATATAGTGTTAATTATTTAAATTCAAACATTGAGCAATTAACTAAAACAGCAAAAAATGTAATCAAAGATAAACCAGAAAAAGGTTATAATCATAATAGTTTTAAAGAAATTTATTATATTTCTTATGGCGGGAGTTCTATTGATGTTAATGGTAATTATGCATCATTTCATTTCAAAGATGATGGTTTTGTTCATGATGTAAATTGGGGTTTAATTTATTCCCCATCTAACACATATGAAGGCGAAGAACAAATATATATTGATAGAGACAGTGGCCATAATAATATATTTATAAGAAAGAAAATTAGAGATAATTGGTTTTTCTATTATGATGATTTTGATGGTACAACAGATTTAAATGATGTGAAAAAAAATTATACTAATATTAAAGGTGGAGGTAAATAGTTATGCTACATTATAATCTTTTTAAGAAAAAATTGAAGAAAAATATTTTACATCAAATTTTTGCATATTTTTTAATTACAGTGTTTCTTTTGAGTGTTTGTTTGATAGTTAAACAAAAAGGTATGTTTATATTTTTTATTACATATTTAATTATAATACTCTATCCTATAATTAAACTTATAAATTCTTATTTTAAAGTAAATAAAACAATTTCCAAAAAAGATGAAGAATTAATAAACCTCGAACTTAGCAATAACATTTTATTTGAAGGAAGAGATTATACATTGACACTAAATTATTTTATAGATAATAATAATTTTAATTTTATAAAATATGAAGATATTTTATTAATTGAAACAACAAAAAAAATTGCTTTAGGTGCTACAGTGGATACTTCTCTAGATATACTATATGTATCTACAAAAGATGGAAATTACAGTTTTATAGCAAAGGATTTTTTTCTATTAAATAATAATGATGTTTATTATGAATATTTAAGCGATTTTATAAAGATGAAAAATCCAAATGTATTGATTGGCAATTATGAGGAAAACAGAAAAATAATCAAAGAAAAATTTGGTGTAAATATCAAGAAAAACTGGAGAAAATATTTCAAAATTATTTTAGATGTTAGATAAAACCTTTTGTTTTATAATTTGTTAAAATAATAAAGCCATGCAAGAAACATGGCTTTATTGTGAAATATAAATGAAAAATTATCTGTAATTATAATAGTCCCATAATCGTATTAAAAACATCTAATTTTGTTTAGATATTTTTTATCAGGATAAGTGGATGACACCACCCCCCAATTTTTCGTTGAAAAATAAGGGGTTTTGATGGTGCTA
>CAMYTM010000115.1 GCA_947297555.1 uncultured Mycoplasmatota bacterium
CATATCACCAACGCGATACTGTTTCTTCGTATTATTTCCAATTAAAGAAAGTTTTTCAGGAATATAAGTGAAAAAATCACCTTTTAAAGTACTTACATGAACAAGACCTTCTACCAAATTAGGAAGTTCCACAAAGAATCCAAAATTTGTAACCGTAGAAATCATACCATCGTAAACTTCTCCAATATGTCCTTCCATATATTCTGCCATTTTCATATCTAATACATCTCGTTCAGCATTGATGCTACCTACTTCTTTTTCACTAGAATGCTCCGCAATTTCTACCAAAGCATTATCATAATAACTAATTGTGGACATTGATAAATCATTTTCAACTAAATATTTCTTAAGCAAACGATGTACCGTTAAATCCGGAAACCTTCTAATTGGACTTGTAAAATGGGTATAGGATTTACTACCTAAACCAAAATGCCCAATATTATCCTTGCTATATTCTGCTTTTTTCATACTACGCAGTAACATAGAAGATAAAATACTAAACTCTGGTTTTTCTGTTAATTCATTTAAAAGTTTTTGCATGGTAATTGGCGTTAAATCTGTTACTTTGGTTTGTAATTCGTACCCCAAAAGTTTAACTAAATTCACAAAGTCATCAATTTTTTCACTATTAGGAGTACCGTGCACACGATAGATAAAAGGCAAATCCATATTATAAATATGACTTGCAACCGTTTCATTTGCTGCAATCATAAAGTCTTCGATTAAGATTTCACCGTCTTCTCTTTCTCTTTTCACAATATCAATAGCACGACCACTCTCATCTTGTACAACTTCTGCTTCATCTATATCAAAATCAATATAACCACGTGACTCTTTTTCTTTTCTTAAAATATGAGCAAGTTCATTCATTTTCTTTAAAGTGGAAGCAAAATCTACATAGTCTTCCTTGACGATATCACGCATTAAAATATCATTAACAGCCTCATACGTCATTTTCTTACGGCTTTTTATAAAACTAGGAAAAATATCATAAGAAATTACCTTTCCCTGTTTATTAATTTTCATCACACAACTCATAGTTAGACGAATTACGCCTTCGTTTAATGAACAAATTCCATTAGACAATTTATGAGGAATCATAGGAATGACTGTATCAGCAAGATAACAAGAAGTTCCTCTTTCAAATGCTGTATCTCCTAAAGCCGTATTTTCTTTTACATAATGAGAAACATCTGCAATATGAACTCCTAAAACATACAAATCATCTTCCATCTCTAAACTTATAGCATCATCAATATCTTTCGTGTGAGAACCATCAATCGTAAAAATCATTTTGTCAGTTAAATCACGTCTGCCTTTTAATTCACTTTCATTTACCTCTGTTGGAATATGATGAAGTTCTCTCAAAACATCTTCATTAAATTCTGTTTCAATAGCATATTTATAAGCAATGGATAAAATATCAACACCTGGATCATCCTTATGACCTAAAATACATTTAACTTCCGCTAGATATTTCTTCTTACCTAGTTCCTTTAAAAGACGAATTACTACTTTATGCCCTGGAACACAATTTACTAAACTTTCCTTTTTTAAAACAAGTTCCAAGTCTTTTTTATCATCATCTAAATCCACTAGCATTTCATTATCACGAACAATAATCTCTCCTACCATATCATTAATTTCTCGCTTTAAAATTTTAAGAACTTTTCCTTCTTTTTTTACACCACTTCGTATAATCTCCGCAAGAACAACATCATCATGAATAGCACCATTTAAGTTATCGCTAGCAATATACAAATCATCTTCTTTTTCTAAGATAACAAATCCATATCCTTTTTTATTCACGGTTAAACGTCCAATCTTAATACTAGGACAATTCTTTACTAAAATATATTTGTCTTTTTTTGATTTATAAACAAGAAAATCATTCACTAATTCTTCTAATACTTCTTCTAAAACTCGATATTCTTCTGGCGTTGTAAGTCCAAGTAAATCATTAATTTCTATTGCCTCTTTTGCTTCATGCACATCTTTTAAAATATGTAATACTTCTTCTTTCATTCGCTCACTCTCCATTCATTTCACAAATTTTCACATTATCTGTCCAATATACTTTTACTTTATATTTATCTTGATTGTTTTTTATTTCTTCCTCATTATTAGGATTTTTAAGATTTTCATCAATAAACCCTGCTTTTATTAATTCATCAATAGACACTGTACAATTATTACTTGCTTTACAATTACTTCGCTTAGAACTATCCCATTTCGTTTCCACATAAATACAAGCACCATCTTCTAATTCTTTTTTAAAACTTTTATACTCTTCATCATGTTGTTTACTTAAAACACCTGTCATATTATTCACAATCACAAGACCAATCAAAATCATAATGCCAATAGTAGCAATCAGTTCAATCAATGTAAAACCTTTATTATTTTTCATATTTTTCACCATAATTTTATTATACCCCACTTTATACTAAAAAAAAAGCAAGGAAACACCTTCTTTACTACGAACTAGAATTTTTTGCTACGATTTTTAAACTGTACAATATCCAAAAGAAATAAACTAAAAATAACAAGGATATTAAAAAAAGCAATAAATCTTGGTAAAACTACAATGGGGAGAAAATGACCTAGAAAAGGAATTCGTTTTTCTAAAACTCCAATAAAATTAAATCTATTTACTATACCTTCATCAATTGTATAATTATTATCGCCTTTTGTTTTAAGAGAAATTTCTCCTGTTTTTTCATCACTTACTTTATCAACTACTCTATGTAATAATGTCATTCCATTCGTAATTTTCGCATTAGAAACATAGAGAATAATATCTCCTTCCTTGATTTCCTTAATATCTTTTTTATAAGCAATAGCAACATCATAAGATTTTAAAGTAGGAGACATACTTTGTGTTACAATTGGATAAAGTACTCTATTTTCATCTTTCTCTATTTTTGCTGGAAATAGAAAAAGAAAATAAAAACTACAAATCGATACAATAAGTAAAAGATTTAAAAAACACAAAGTACTCGTTTTCCAAATCTTTAACTTTTTAGAATTTTTATTTAATAAAGTTACCACGACTTGATTTTCCGAAGCCTTTTCCCTAATTTCTTCTCCATGTAAAAGTTCTAAAATCGTTATTTCTAATAATTTAGATAGATTCTCTAGTAAACTAATATCAGGACATCCTAAACCTCTTTCCCAACGGCTTACTGCTCGATCCGTAATCTTTAACGATTCTGCTAAATCCTTTTGGGTTAAATTTTTTTCCTTTCTTTTTTTCGTTATAAATTTACCAATTTTCTCATAATCCACTTTCGCATCACCTACAAAAATTGTATAGAAAAGAAAAAAAGAAAGCAACAAAGTCTTCCTTGAGTTTCTTACATTTATAATATTCTCTTTAGTTCTTCATAAATAAAGTTTGCATCATATTCCTGTTTTTTCACTCTCTCAATTTAAATTGATATTCATAAATTTTATCTACTTGCATGACTTCTCTATCGCTATGTTGAATTTTATAAAAGTGCACTAGACCATACCTCAATAAACAAAGTACTTTTCATTTACAATAAGTTTTCTCATAAGTAACTCCAACTTTCTAAATGTTTACTATTATAAAAAAAGCAAGTATAAAACTTACTTAACAAATAATATAAAAGAAATTATAAAGAAAACAATTCCTAAAAACAAAGTAATACGACTTACCAAAAGTTCAATACCACGTTC
>CAMYTM010000116.1 GCA_947297555.1 uncultured Mycoplasmatota bacterium
GTGTTCCCGCCTTGCCATATGATGTTGAACAACAAAACGTAACCTTTGATTAGAAATTTCCTTTTTACCAATAGGTTCCTTTGTTTTTTTAAAATTGCGTTTTTCGTTATATTTCTTTAAATTGTTCATAACAATCCCTCATTGTTATTATTTTCTCTTTGTTTTTCACTTTTATACGACGTTCAAATTCATTTGACAAAATATCTGAATATTATATAATAAAAATACAAATCATTTAGGAGATAATTTAGTGAAATTAAAGCAAGAAGTTGTTTTAATACAAAATACAACGAAGGAGGTGTGAAGTAGAGTTATGAAAAAAAATGTGTTTTTAATGTTTGTTATAGGAGTTATGTTATTTACAACGGGGTGTGAAAAAACGAATACTTTAAATTGTACCAAAACGGAAACGAATGAAGAAGGTTATAAAATAACGGAGACAATGGTTGTAACCGCCAAAAATGATAAAATATCTAAAGTGGAACAAACAAGCATACAAGAAATGGAAAAAGATTTAGTAGACTCAACAATATCTTTAGGGCAAACTTTTAGTTCTACATTTAATGAAATTGATGGTATGAATATGACATATTCAAAAGAATCCGAAACAAGTATAAAAATGACCATAAGTGTTGATTTTTCTAAACTTGATGTGAATAAGTTGAAAGAAAAATTTGGTAGTGATTTCACTGATGATTCTTTTTATTCTTCAAATAATAAGAGTTTAGAAGAATTTAAAAATGAAAATTTAGAAGGCTATACTTGTAATTAATAGAAAGCATTAGTGACATTACTGATGTTTTTTATTTGCTTTGCTTTATAAAGTCAGCAATTCATTCTATAACAATATAATTTTATAGCAAATGTTTAACATGAAAAAAGTTGTGTTTTCTATTCACAACTTTCTGATTCCAAAATAAATTATACTTCTATGGTCTCTTCTATTTCTAAAACTTTATAATTGATTTCAAACTGAGCAAAATTTTCTTTCATATATTCTACGTTCGTTGGATATTTTTCATTATCCATATGAATTGGCAAAACTAACTTTGCATCTAATTCTTTTGCAAAAAGAGCGGCTTCATAAGAAGACATCGTAAGTCCATAAGCCGTAACAGGAAGGGCAACTACATCTGCTTGATAATCATTAGGAAAACAAATTGTATCACTAGTTATATATAGTCTTTGTTCCCCATCATCGATGATATAATCTACATTTTCTAAAACTTCTCCACCATTTTTAAGATTAGGATTATATCCATGTATGGCTTTTACTACTTCTATTTTTATTTCCTCTAAAAAAATAACATCCTTTTCCTTTATAATCGTAAACTTTATTTCAGGATAAGCATTTTGTACTTCTTGCGTAGAATAAATGGGAATATTAAAATCCTTTAACACCTCGCTTTTAATATGATCGCTATGTTTGTGTGTTATTAATATCATATCAGCAGTTTTCCACTTTTCCAAAAAATGACTTTGGTATTTAAGACTCCCTGCGTCTACTAATATTTTCTTGCCTCTTGTTTCTACCAACAAACAAGATTGAGGATATTTCGTTATTTTCATTTTCTCACTCGCTTTCTTTATTCAACATTATAACATAGCAAGTCTTACTAATTATAACTTCATTAAAATAAATATAAAAATCTTATCTTCTATATTTTGTAAAATGGCAAATAAATTATAAGATTTCTTCACAATAAATACTTTTAGCATTTCAATAACCATAGCAACTATCGACATTAACATAAAACTCTCTACATTCGCTGGAACAAAAGGAAGATAATCAAGACCAGATTGCCCTGCCAAAACAAATAAAGACAAAATAGCCATAAGCATAAAAAAACCAGCAACGTAATCAATTAAACCACTAAGAAGAGTAACCAAAAAGAGAATGCCAAATCCAATCCCTTTTAAGCAAATAAACACAAATAAATTAAAAAATATCAAGACAGATTTAATATATTTCTTCAAAATACTATCAAGCCCATTTTTTAAATAATTGGAAAAAAACTCCCATTTTGTAATACAAACATCTGCATATGTCTCTTTATATTCACGTGTTTTTTTACGATAAGTTTCATTTTCATCACTTGAAAAATGTTTAGAACGTTCTATTGCATTTAACATTTCATCATAATGAATTCTTTTTTCATCATCTAAAAGTACTTCTTTGGCTTCATTCAAACTAATAATGATTTTATTGGCTTCCTCACTTTTATTCACATCTGGATGATATTTTTTTACCATTTTTCGATATGCTTCTTTTATTTCTTCTTTAGAAGAATTTTTTTTAATTCCTAATAATTCATAAAAATCAATCATAAAAAATAACCTACTTTTACATATTTCTTAATAAGTTTATTCATTTAAACAAATAAATAAACAAAATAATTTTTTAATTTTAAATTTTAACAACATATTTTTTACTTTAAAAGAGTTATTGATTAAAAAAAGCATTTTTTAGTCTAAAACTTTTCTATCTTTTGATTTTCTACCACTTTTAAATTTTTATTTCATTTTTCCGTTATTCTATTTCATCAAATAATTGTCTTATATCTATTTCTAAAGCCTTTGCGATACGACCTAAAGTATCCAGCCTTGGTCTTGAAACTGATTTTAAAGACTCTAAATTTCTGATAAATTGATGAGAAAAGCCACTTTTATCTGCAAGTTCTTGAGAAGTTATTTTTGCTAACTTTCGGTATTTTTTAATATTAACACGTACTACATAGTAACAATAGTCGTCACTATTTTTATTATTCTTCATTGCATATCACCTGTATTTATTATTCCAATAAAAATATCAAAAATATGTACTTCAATTGAGTACAAAAAACATAAAAATTATGTTACAATCTTTACGAGGTGTAAACATATGAAACAAATAAAAGAAAATGAAAAACTAACGACAATTGTCTTAGAAGACGGTGACATTATTGAAGTGTGTAAAATGGGCAAAAAAACCAAAAAAATATTAATAAAATGTTTACATAATACTCTTCTAATTGATGAATTAACGTATCATGAACTAAAAAAATTAAACCACGAAAGAAATGCACTACAATCATTAAATGATTATTTAAAACAGAAAACAAAATAAAAAAGTCTACTTAAATTTAGTAGAGCAAATTTCATACAATTCAAAATCTATTTTTTAATACACAAAAAATATAAATCTATTAATACAATAGTAAATTTATATTAACAAAAAATTAAATTTCTGTATACTCATTTGATTTACTCATATTATTTTGGTATTCATTAATAACTAAACTCGTTGTAGTAAGAAGCATAGTAGCAATAGATGTTGCATTTATTAAAGAAGAAACCACAACATCTAAAGAATCTAAAACAAAAGTATTTTGAATATCTTCTAATTGTTCCTTTTTTACATTATATATTTTCTGATAATTTGCTTGTTTAATATCTTCATAAATAGAAGAAAAATCAAGACCTGCATTAGAAATAATTTTAGCAAAAGGCTCTTGTAAAGCATTTTTAAAAATAGTAGAGGCCTCTTTTTGTTCTTCTAAAGTAGAAGCGATTTTTAAAAGTGTTACTCCACCTCCTAAAATAACTCCATGTTTACAACTTTCTAAAGCACAAAGAGCATCTTCCAAACGCATTTTCTTTTCATGACATTCAGTCTTCGTTGGGGCCCCTATTTCAATAGTTACAAG
>CAMYTM010000117.1 GCA_947297555.1 uncultured Mycoplasmatota bacterium
AAATAGGGTGGAACCGCGGGTGTATACTCGTCCCTATGATTTGTTCTTTAGTGTTTTTTACTTTTTAAAAGGAGGAAAAGAAATGAATAACAAAATTACAATGGAGGAATTGGTTAATTATTGCAAACAATATGGTTTTATTTTTCAAGGAAGTGAGATTTATGGTGGTTTATCCAACACTTGGGATTATGGACCACTTGGAAGAGAATTGAAGAATAACATTAAGAATGCTTGGTGGAAACGTTTTATACAAGAAAATTTGTATAATTATGGACTTGACTCAGCAATTCTTATGAATCCAGAAGTATGGGTAGCAAGCGGACATGTGGCATCATTCGCTGATCCTTTAATCGACTGTAAAAAGTGTAAGTCTCGTCATAGAGCAGATAAGTTGATTGAAGATTTTACAAATGGAAATGAGACTGGAGATGGTTGGGAGAATGAGAGGTTAGAAAACTTTATTAAAGAGAATCATATTCCTTGTCCAAAGTGTGGAGAATCTGATTTTACGCCGATTCGTAAGTTTAACTTGCTTTTTGAAACTCATCAGGGAGTCACGGAAGATGCGAAAAACAAAGTCTATTTACGTGGTGAAACGGCGCAGGGTATTTTTGTGAATTTTTTGAATGTACAAAGAAGTATGCGTGCAAAAGTACCGTTTGGTATTGGCCAAATTGGAAAGAGTTTTCGTAATGAGATTACACCTGGGAACTTTATTTTTAGAACTCGTGAATTCGAGCAAATGGAATTAGAATTTTTCTGTAAGCCGAATACGGATTTGGAATGGTTTGGCTATTGGAAAAATTATTGTTTGGATTTCTTAAAAGATTTAGGGATTCATAAGAAAAATTTAAGATATAGAGACCATGCCAAAGAAGAATTATCCTTTTATAGTAAAGCCACAACGGATATAGAGTTTTTATTTCCTATGGGTTGGGGAGAATTATGGGGAATTGCGGATCGTACGGATTATGATTTAGGTGTTCATATGGAACATTCTAAGAGTGATTTGCGTTATCTAGATTCTGAAACCAATGAGAAATATTTGCCTTTTGTTATTGAACCTTCTGTGGGCGTAGACCGTTTATTTTTAGCGGTTTTAACAAATGCATATCATAAACAAATTTTAGAAAATGGAGAAGAAAGAGAAGTGTTAAAAATACATCCTTTTCTTGCACCAAATAAAGTTACTATTTTGCCATTGATTAAGAAAGTTCATGCTGAAAAAGCCGAATCTATTTATGCTAGTTTATGTCAAATGATACCATGTACTTATGATGCGTCTGGTTCTATTGGAAAGCGTTATAGAAGAAGTGATGCTGTTGGAACACCATTTTGTGTTACAGTAGATGATGAAACTTTAGAAAAAAACATTGTTACCCTTCGTGATCGTGATACAATGGAACAAATAAAGTTAGATGTAAAAGATTTAGAATCTTATATTGAAAATAAAATAAAATTTTAAAAGAATAAGGGGTAAAGAATCCATATTTTCACCTTATGTTAAATTAGTGAGTGAAGTGGCAGATGAAGTAAACGGATATTTATATAGTTATCTTTCTTTGAACACAATAGAGAAAGAACAAATGAAAGCGATTTATATTGGTTTAATAGTACTTTCTTTAAATCAATTAAGACCTCATTTGGATTTTTTGCCTTTTCACGAAGGAAGTCCTACATTATAGCCAAAAATGTTTCCTTTTCTTCTTTTGGTAATAACTTCTAATTGAAAAAGTATGAATTCTTTGGTATGATTAAAGTAGAGATAGTAGATTGAAAAGAGGATGATTATGGCACTAAATAAATTAAAGAAATTATTTGCAGATGATGAGGAAGATAATTTGGTAGGAACAGAGGATGAGTATTACGCAGTGAGCGAAGATGATGCTTTAAAAGAAGCCGATAAAACAGGAAATAAAATGATTTTGATGGAGCCACGTGCTTATTCTGAAAGCCAACAAATTGCAGATCATTTAAAAAATAGAAATAGTGTAGTAGTGAATTTAAAAAGAGTGACCTCTGCACAGGCAAAAAGGATTATTGACTTTTTAAGCGGTTGTATCTATTCTATTGGTGGAAAAATGCAAAAGATTGGGGTAGGCATTTATTTATGTACCCCTAAAAATGTAAATATTCAAGGAAAAATATCAGATGAAACAGAAAAAACAAAAAATGATGACGATTCTGAAATAGAGTGGTAGAATAGTATACACTGAATTTGATTGTGAGGTGAGGTATGAAGAAATTTAGTACAAGTATGTTTGGATTTAACAAACAAGAAGTAAGAAATTTTGTAGGAGAGTATACAAAAGAATATGAGAGTTTGCTTACAAAATTAAAAACACAAGATGCCGAACTTGAAAAATTGAAGACGAGTTTATCTAAATATCAAAATTTAGAAGATACTTTAAATAAAACGATTTTAATCGCAGAAGATACCTCAAATCAAATTAAAAAAATGGCTCGTGAAGAAGGAAAAAATATTGTAGAAGAAGCCAAAAGAAATGGTTCTAGAATTATTAATGATGCACTAATTAAAGCAAATGAAATTGAAAGAGATGCAGAAGAATTACAAAGACGTGTTGTAAACTTTAAAAGAAAGTTTAAACAAGCCATTGAAACAGAAATTGAAGTAATAGATGAAATAGCAGACAAATATTGATGCTATTTTTTTGTTGTGTTATAATAGCCCGTGTGATGATTATGGCTATTTTTACAGAAGAAACTAAGATTTTAGAATTAAATAATAAAATTATTTGTACAGAAGAAAATGCAAGAAATATTAATATTGATTATAAAACATTTCAAACAGCAAAATATAAAAATTGGTATATAGCAAATGGGGGGGGTATATTATGGTAAAGTTTTAAACGATAAAGAAATATTAAATTATTTGCTGTGTGAAAAAATTGCAGGTAAAGTATATGAATTACAAACTGCTCATTTTATACCTGCTAAAATAAGAAATAAAACAGGACTTGCCTCTTTAAACTTTCGAAAAAGGGATGTAGATTATTTTTATGCCAGTCAAGACTATTTTCCTTTTGATAACCCCACACAAGCCTTAAGGTGTTTAAAAAACTTTTTCTATATTTCGAAAGGAAATGAATACAATAAACTAGTGGATGATATTCTGCGCTTAATTTCTTTTCATATTTATACAGGTTTAAGAGATTTAATAGATTGTAACTTATTATTTCAAGAAGAAGAAAATGGTTTTTCTTTAGCACCGCTATATGACTTTGATTTTGCTTTTGAACATGATATAGTAGAAAAGTATTATTATAAATCAACTCTTTGTTTTTTCGCTTTGCCTAGTGAGGATTTAAATGAACTTTTAGAGTATTATCCTTATTTTAGAAACTATTTGCTTTTTATGTTAAATATCAATATGAAAATTTTTTTAGAAGAAATAAAGAAAGAAAATAATTTGGAAATTAGCGAATTATATCAAAGTTATTATTTAAAACAAGATAAAATAAAAAAGGATTTTGTAAGAAGTTTACATTTATAAATCCTTTTTGTTTTTGATAAATTCCTTTAGCATTTTTGTAAGTGCTCGTTTTTCAATTCTAGAAACATAACTACGTGAAATACCTAGTTCCTTTGCAATTTCTTTTTGGGTTTTTTCCCGTTTGTTTAAAAGACCATAGCGTTTTATAA
>CAMYTM010000118.1 GCA_947297555.1 uncultured Mycoplasmatota bacterium
TCTTTTACTAAGGGAAATGGTGGTTGGGGCTATGCGCCCAGAACTGCGATTGGCCAAAGAAAAGATGGGATTGTCCTTATGTTAGTAGTAGATGGAAGAACAGTTCAAAATCCAGGAGCAACACTTGTAGATTTAATGAATATTTTATACAATTATGGTGCTTATAATGCTACGAATTTAGATGGCGGTACATCAAGTGTAATGGTGCTTCCAAAAGAAGAAGCAAAAAAATATATTACAGAAAAAGAAATGAAAACACGTTGTAAAAAAGACTATTGTTATATTAATGATATTGTAAATGGAAGTGGAGCCCATGTGACAAGACCAGTTGTGAGTTCCTTTATTCTGAAGTAGAAAATATTTGTCAAAGTGATTCTTTTATGGTAGACTAAAGATGTTAACTTATAAGTTAATGTCTTTATTTTTGGCCTGTTGGTGAAGGGGTTTAACACGCCACCCTCTCAAGGTGGTATTCACGGGTTCGAAACCCGTACAGGCTACCATTTATGTATTTTAAAGTCCTTAGTTATGGGCTTTTTATTTTAGAAAAGGAAAAACTAACTATGAAGTATTTTTGTCGTTATGATTCTATTATTGGTGAAATTATTCTGATTAGTGATGGAAAATATTTACTTTCTTTAGAAATAGGAAAAGATAATAATATGGTTTTAAAAGAGAATAATAATTTGCCGTTGTTTCAAAGAGTAAAAAAATGGTTAGATATTTATTTTCAAGGAAAGGAACCTATAGCCAATTTTCCTTTAAAGTTAGAAGGGACTGCTTTTCAAAAAGAAGTTTGGGAAATCCTTTTAAAAATTCCGTATGGAAAGGTAATAACTTATGGAGAAATTGCGAATCAAATTGCATTAAAAAGAAATATCCCCAAAATGTCTAGTCAAGCAGTTGGAAATGCGATTCATCATAATCCAATTCCTATTATTGTTCCTTGTCATCGTGTAATTGGATGTCATCATAATTTAGTAGGTTATGGACTAGGAATGAAATTAAAAATAAAATTATTAACATTAGAAGGAATAGATTTACAAGGGTATTATTTTTATGAAAAGAAAAAGAAAAATGTAGTACAATAAATGATATTAATGAGGTGTTTAATGTGAAAAAATGGTTATATTTGTTTTTAGGCATACTGGGAATTGTTATGTTTGTTTTACAGATATTTGCTTTTGAAAGTCTAGATGGATTTATAAATTATCTAGTTTGTCTATTTAGTATTTTACTTACCGTTATTAGTTTTATAAAATTGTATCAAGTGTCTAAAATATTTCGTGAATTTTTACACGGTATATTAGAATTGTTGTAGAATTGAGTTGAAATAAAAATGGAAAAATATAAAGAAGTAGAGCGAAGTATTATTAAGACATATCGAAAAGAGATATGGAGTCGTTTTATAAAAGCAGTCAAAGATTATGAATTAATCCAAGAAAATGACAAAATTATGGTGTGTATTAGTGGTGGAAAAGATTCTTTTTTGCTTGCTAAATGTATACAAGAAATACTTCGTCATGGGAAAATACACTTTGATGCAAAATATGTCGTGATGAACCCTGGATATAATGAAGCGAATAAGGAACAAATTATAAAAAATGCTAAACTGTTAAATATTCCGATTGAAATCTTTAATGCCGATATTTTTGATTATGTAAATACTTTAGAGACAGGAAATCCTTGTTATTTGTGTGCACGTATGAGAAGAGGACATTTGTACAATAAAGCAAAAGAGTTAGGGTGTAATAAAATTGCTTTAGGACATCATTTTGATGATGTTGTGGAAACGACTTTATTATCGATGTTTTATGGAGCAGAAATTAAAACTATGATGCCCAAACTACATAGTGATAATTTTGAAGGATTAGAGTTAATACGTCCTTTGTATTTCGTGAAAGAAAATAGTATTCTTGCTTGGAAAAATTTTAATGAATTAACATTTTTAAATTGTGCTTGCAGATTTACAGAAAATTGTAGTCTCGTAGATGATGGAACGAGTAAACGTTTGGAAATGAAAAAATTAGTGAATGAATTAAGAAAAGAAGGAAAAGATATCGACGATAATATTATGAAGAGTATTTCAAATGTCAATATGCATTGTATTTTAGGATATACAAAAGATGGAGAAAAACATAGTTTTTTGGATACATATGAGGAAAAATAAATATGAATGATTTGTTTATTAAAAGAATTATTTTTGAAAGAGATAAGGTAAGTGATTTTAGTAAGTATCCTTTTTCTATTCCAATTATAAATAACTTTGAAAGTTTAGATTTTCATTCAAATGTTACTTTTTTGATTGGAGAAAATGGAGTGGGGAAATCTACACTTATAGAGGCGATAGCACTTTCTTTAGGTTTAAGTAGTGAAAGTGGTACGCAGAATTTTCTTTATAAATCCAAAGATACACATTCTTCTCTAAATCGTTATCTTACTTTACATAAATCAGGACGTGTACCTAGCACAAAATATTTTTTAAGAGCAGAATCTTTTTATAACTTTTCTACTGAAATGCAAAGATTAGTAGAAGAGGACAGTTTTATTACTTTACTAGATGCATATGGCGGATATTTACATGAATGTAGTCATGGAGAAGCCTTCCTTAAAGTTGTTCAAAATCGTTTTTCGAAAGAAGGACTTTATATTTTAGATGAGCCAGAAGCCGCGTTATCACCAAATAGGCAAATGAGTTTGCTTTGTTTGATAGATGAATTATCTAAAAGTGGTTCTCAATTTATTATTGCAACACATTCTCCTATTTTAATATCTTATCGTGATGGTGAAATTTTAGATTTAAATCAGAATTTAAAAAAAGTAGAATATAAAGAGACAGAGATTTTTAAAACTTACAAATTATTTTTAGAAAATTCAGATAGAATGCAAGAGTATTTATTTGAAAATGAAAATTAAGATAAGTTTTACAAAATTTGAGAAAAATAGAAACATTTTAAAGATTTTACTAATTTTCCTTCCATTTTTACAGATTTAGCAAATTGTTTTTTTCTTTTTGAAAATTCCCCAGTAGATTTCCTTTGTTTTGTATTAAATTTGGCAAATTAGCAATTTGACGCTATTTTTTACTTGTATTATATTGTAACTTGCGAGATGCAAAAATTTGGTGTTTGCCACTTTAATTCTATTACAGAGAGAAGTGGTCACATGATAAGTAAGAAAGATATAATAATTCTAGTATTACTTGTGATAATAATTCTATTAATTCTTTTTAACTAGAAGTAAATAACATAAGGGGGTTTGGAATTAAAAAAGCACCGTCCATTTTAAAAGGACAGATGCTTGTCTTAAAAACGGCAAGCACTTAAAATTAAGTGTCTCGCTTAAAATAAGTCTATAATATATTTTTATATAAGTAAAGAAGATTTGCAATGAAAGAGGTGGATAGATGTTAAAATTTAGAAAAGAGTGTTATAATTTTTAAAGAAAGTAAAGAGGGATACTATGAAACAACTGAATAAACTTATTTTTGCTTTATTTTTCTTTTTCCTTTTTATTACCTGTCCTTGTGCTAAAACAGACTATATCTATTTAGATATTCACTTACCTAATGTAGGGGCTAAAAATATATTGCTTTATAATTTA
>CAMYTM010000119.1 GCA_947297555.1 uncultured Mycoplasmatota bacterium
ACCTGCACCTGTTCCTATATCTAAAACTTTTAGACCATTTTTTATATATTTATTTATAGTAAGTGAATCGTAAAAATGTTTTAAATAAATGCTTTCTTCGTCTGTTATGGCTGTAAGATTTGTATGAGTATTGTATTCTATCAAAAAATCTTTATAAATTTCTAATTGGTTCATTTGTTCTTCTGTGAGTGTAATATTAATTTTTTCTAACTCACTTATCAATTGTTCTTTATTCATTTTTTCCATATTCCTTTTTTAAATAAATAGCAAGAATTGAAATATCCGCTGGATTAACTCCGCTGATTCTTGAGGCTTGTCCAATAGATAGAGGTCGAATCATTTCTAATTTCTGTCTTGCTTCACTTGCTAAGTTTTTTACTTTACTGTAATCAATATCTTTTGGAATTTGTTTTTCTTCTAGTTTTAGCATTCTTTCTATTTCTTTTTCAGTCTTTTTAATGTATCCTTCGTATTTGATGTCAATACTGACAATTTCTTTTACCTCTAATGAAAAAGGAATAGGGATAAACTTATTTAAAAAATCTAGTGTTATTTCTGGTCTTTTTAATAATTCTAATAAAGAAGTTTTATTAAGTGGCAAAGAAAAGTTATTTTCTTCAAAAGAAGTTCGTACTTCTTCTTTTATTTCTAATTTTGTATTTTTTAAGAAGTTTTTTAATTCTTCTATTTCTTTTAAATGATTCGTATAGTTTTTATACATTTCTTCAGTAATTGTTCCTAATTGATGACCATATTCACGAAGACGAATGTCGGCGTTATCATGTCGAAGAAGAAGCCTATATTCTGCACGAGAAGTTAACATACGATAAGGTTCTTTTGTCCCTTTTGTGACTAAATCATCAATTAGTACTCCTATGTAGGATTCGTTTCTTTTTAAGATAAAGGGTTCTTTATTTTCTAATTTTAGTACAGCGTTGATTCCTGCGATTAAGCCTTGGCCTGCGGCTTCTTCGTATCCACTTGTACCATTGATTTGTCCAGCCGTAAATAGATTTTCTATTACTTTTGTTTCTAATGAAGGTTTTAATTGTAATGGGTCTATTGCATCGTATTCAATTGCATAGGCATATTTCGTAATGATAGCATTTTCAAGTCCTTTCAAACTATGCACCATTTTTTCTTGTACATCTTCTGGCATAGAGGTAGAAAATCCCCCGATATACCACTCATCATAATACATACTTTCCGGTTCTAAGAAAAGTTGATGCCTTTCCTTATCTTTAAAACGTACTATTTTATCTTCAATTGAAGGACAGTATCTTGGACCTATGCCTGTAACATATCCACCATACATACTAGATTTATCTAAGTTGTCCATTATAATTTTGTGTGTATTTTCATTTGTATAGATAAGATAGCATTTTTGTTGTTCTTCCATTTTGTATTTTGGTTTCTCATCATGGGAAAAGGTATAGTAAATATTGTCTCCATATTCAGGGGAACATACAGAAAAATCAATGGAGTCTGCTTTAATTCTAGGAGGTGTTCCAGTTTTTAATCTTTGAATTGTAAAGCCTAGTTTTTTTAAATTATCACTTAAGAAGTTACTTCTTGCTTCTCCATGTGGACCACTTTCGGTACTTGATGCACCTCTTAATATATTGCTTTTTAAATAAGTTCCTGTTGTTAAAATTAGAATATCACATAAAATTTCTTCGTTATTTGAAGTTAGGATTCCTTTGATTTTGCTATTTTCTACTAAAATATCTTCTACGGTTGCCTCCATAATCTTTAAATTATCTGTATTTTCTAAACGTTTTAACATATTTTTAGGATATGTTGTTTTGTCGGCTTGGCAACGCAAGGAACGAACAGCAGGGCCTTTTTTGCTATTTAACATTTTAATTTGAAAATGGGATTCATCTGCAACACAACCCATTAATCCCCCTAAAGCATCAATGTCACGAACAATGACCCCTTTTGCTGTTCCTCCAATAGAAGGATTAAAAGGAATATCGGCGATATTATTTTTATTCATTGTAATTAATAATGTTTTTTTCCCCATAAAGGCTGTAATATGGGCTGCTTCACAACCAGCATGTCCACCACCTACAACTATACATTCGTATTTCATTTTTAACCTCCTTATATCTTTTCGTATTAAATCGTTTATCTTTTAAATTCTTCTATTTCATCATCATTACAAGTTGGAAATGACATTTTATTCAATAATAAATTCACGTCTTTTTCTATTTCTTTTTCGGTTCGTTTATCAATTTTTATTTCTAGCATATCTTCAAAATTATTTTCTAAAAAAAACTTAGCAATCTCTTTTACTATTATTCCAGAAGATTTCATTTTGTCCACTAATTCTATGTATTTTGCAAATTCTTCCTCTTCATTTTCTCTTTCATTTCCTTCCCTAGGATTCATAGAAATATCGACTATATATTGAGGTAAAAATTCTTCTAAAGGTATTGCATATTCTGGAATTGGTAATGCTTTTCCTTTAAACATATAAAACCCAAATCCTATATATTTTTCTAGAATTTCTTCTGGAATATTGGCTATCATGTATAAAATATAGTTATCATTTTTTCTTTCATAACTACCATCTTTTCCTAACTGAAAATAATATCTAGCAAACTCATCATATCGAAAAAAATGAAAGTACTCTTTATCTTCTTGATATTTATGGGTATTTATTCTATTATTATTTATTTTTTCATTTTTGGCATTGGTGTATTTATTAATTACTTCTTGTAGTTTGATACAACGATACACTCGCATTTAAACCCTCCACTTTTTTTATTTTCCTAAACAAAAATTTTTAAACAATTTATCTATTAGTTCATCTTCATAGGTCTCACCAATTAGAATACCTAATTTATCAAAAGCATTTCTTAAATGAATTTCTAGCATATCTACTGGAATATTATTTTCGATATCTTCTAGGACTTGTTTTATACTATCTAAAGATTCTGTAACTAGAGTAATTTGTCTTACATTAGACAGGTACGTTAAATCTTTTTCTTCTATTTTATCTAACTTATACATTTCTATGATTTTTTGTTTTAGTTCTTCTAAGCCATTTAAAGTTTTGGTGTTTCCTTTTATTATATTTAAATTATCTGGCAGTTTTATTTTTTGCTTTAAATCTGTTTTGTTAAGGAAAATTAAATTTGGTTTCTTTTTTATTTGTTCTAAAAGTTCTAAATCATTGTTTGTTAATTCTTCATTGCTATTTAATACGAGGATAATTAAGTCAGATTCTTCAATAACCTGTTTACTTTTTTCTACACCAATTCTCTCCACAATATCTTCTGTTTCTCTTATTCCAGCAGTATCAATTAAGTTGATTTCAATTCCATTTAATGTCATCTTGGCTTCAATAATATCTCTTGTTGTACCAGAAATGTCAGTAACGATTGCTTTGTCTTCATTTAATAAGGCATTTAATATACTACTTTTTCCAACATTTGGTCTTCCAACCAACTCAATATCAATTCCTGATTTAATCATTTGTCCTACCTTAGAATTTGAAAGTAATAGTTCTAAGTCTTATTTTATAATATATACTTTTACTTTTAAAAATTCTAGGT
>CAMYTM010000120.1 GCA_947297555.1 uncultured Mycoplasmatota bacterium
CTGTCATTGTATAGGAGTAAGTTTCAGGCCATATAGAAAATAAACAAATCAATTTAATTTTATTTTTTATTAGTAACTCTTTTAATTCATCACGCTTGTAACTACCATGATTTTCAAAATGTCGATTACTTGTTATATTTGAATTATCGCTAATTCCAAATAAATGTATTTTGCAATTTTTAATCCTTTTCTTCTCTAGAAAATCATTTAAATATTTACTTCCTTTATGTACACCAATAGCCCCTATAAAAGCAATATCATTTTCTTTATTATCTAATGATAAATTTGAAGTAGTCTTTTCAATGTCAATTCCATGTTCTATGACGTCTATTTGAAGACTATTAAATATTTCTAGTGTTTCATTTTTGGTTGCTAAAGAAGGTGCAATTACTTTATCTGCACTTAATAGTAATTTTTCCCAACATTCTCTCCAATATTCAATACTTCCTGCTCTTTCATAATATTTTAAAATACATTGATTACATTTTTCGGTATTTGGATTCCCACAATACTCTACGCTATCAAATAATTTATTAATAAAAGGGCATTGAGAATAAAAATCATGTAACGTAACCATATATTTTATATTATGACTATTTAATACATCTACGATGTCAAAAAAATGGCGTTTCATATGATGAATATGGACATAGGAAATTTTATAATTTTCCACTATTTCTTCTAACATAAATTTGTAGTGACTATTGTAATAATTAAGGTCTGTCATTTCTACTCTTAAAGTATCATAGTTAATCACTATTTCAGAATCTTTAAAATAAGAATATACTTTAAAAACTCCATTTTCCGGGGCTAAAACATGAAAATTAAATTGATTACGTAAATTTTGAATTAAGTCCCAAGCATGAAGAGTGGTCCCACCTCTGTTTTCTTCAATATTTTGCCAATCATGAATAATAAATAAAATATTAGGGTGATTCTCTCTATTTCCTAAAGCAAGAGAGATATTTTGGGCAATATAATCGAGCGGTCTTTCTGCTACCCAAATATCCAATTTTCTTTTATACTCTGGATATTTTTCTTCTAAAACTTTTAATCCTTCTTTTATTAATCCTTCTTTTGATTCTAAAAATGATTTTGACTCTTTATGAAGAATATAAGTATTATCACATAATATATGTCTATATCCAAATTCATAACATCTAAAGCAAAAGTCATTTTCTTCTCCATAACCTTTTCCAAAAGATTCTTCATCAAAGTAACCGACTTTGTTTAACGCATCTCTTTTAATATACAAACAAAAACCATGTCCAGTGGGAATTTCTGGATAATAATTATGTGAACACTCTTCTACTAACGTAGCCATTTGTTCTAGCGTATACCCATTTGGGATATCATTTGGTACAAATGATTTTGGAACACTTGCTAATGTTGCATTATTTGATAAAGGGGTTACAGTGGCTATATTTTCTGAAGAATATGCACACACTTGTATTTTTTTTAACCAGCCTTCTGTAACCTCTGTATCAGAATTCAAAAGTAGTACATCATTATCTTTAGATTGTTTCATTCCTTTATTTACAGTTTTTACAAATCCTAAATTTTCTTCGTTACTTAAAAATAAAATTCTTTTATTTTTGTTAGCATACTCTTTTAGTAAAGGCTGTATTCTTTCATCTGTACTTTTGTCATCAATTACAATTACTCTATTTTTGTTTAAATCTGTATTCTTAATTACACTTTCTATACATGCCTCAACACATTCATAGGCATTATAAATAGGAATAATAATATCACAATTTCTCATTCTACACCGCACTTTCTTAATTCATAACACTTTAGTCAATCCCATTATTTTTTCTTGTTTATCATAAGTAAACTGCAAATTTTATTCATGATTTTCCATCTTTTACTATTATATATTCTATTTAATTCTTCATTTTTACTTGTTAACTCTTTTTGTTGCTCATAAAATTTTTTTTCGCTTTCTTTTTTTATCTTTATTATTTTATTGTTTAATTCTGCATTCTCTTCTTTTATATTTTTAAACGTATCTAACATTTTATCAAAAAGGTTTGTGTTAATATCTTTATTCCCTTTTATATGAACCTTTTGATCACTTGATTTTGTAAGTGCAATTATATTCTGCATAATAAAATATTCCTCAAGATAATTATTTAAATTATATAGATTATAGTCCTCTGCATTGGTAACATAAGTAGGAATAGATAGAATTCTATCTTTACATTCAATATTATAAACAATGTTTACTGATGTTGCTATATTAGAAACCATATCGCAAAAAGATTTAAATGTAAAAAATCTTAAATGCGTTGTATCAAGTAAACCTAAATTATTATAATTAAAATTGCCATTAATTAATCCTTTTATAATGTCTATATGTGCAATATTAGGAAGAGAAATAATAATTTGACCATTTTCATTTAAAAGATCATATATGCTAATTAAAGCATCCCAAGGATTTATTAAATGTTCTAAAATGTCTGCTAAAATTATATAATCATATTTATTTTTTTTTAATATTTCAAAGTTTTTGTTTTTCTTATCTGTTATGGAAAAATTGAATATATTTCTAAATAACCGACTTTTTTTACATATGTTAAATGCTTCTACATCATATTCAATACCATCTACCGTACATTGTTTTTCATTTACCAATATATTGGCAATTAGTCCCGTTGCACATCCTATATCTAGCACCGTACTTCTTTCTTGAACAAGATTAATTATAGAAACATGAGAGTCATTCTTACGATTTTTATCAAATTTAAATTCTTCTAATTTATAATCATATTTATTTTGCTCTTTTGTTAAAAACAACTTACTTTTTTCTGCATTTCCTAATTCATAACTTTTTTTATTCATTTTTTCACCTTCCTAGTTTCTTCAATATATAGTTTGTGAAAAATTATAATCAATATTACTAGTTAATTGTATCATGTAAACCTTAGGATGTAAATTCATGCAAAATAAAAAGTGCGCATTTTTATAAGCAACACCTAATTTTTTATCTTGTCTTTTTCTAAAGAAAATAAAGTAATAAATAACATAATAAATAAAACTCTCGTCATATATCTTAAATATGATGGTGCAATTATGGCTTCTGCTCCAAATTGAACTAAATAACAAATAAATAAGAATAATATTGTAAATAAAATACTTAAAACTCCAAAAATAATATATATTCTTTTTGTATCATCAAAATAATTCCAGTTTAAAAATAAGGAAACAATAAAAGTTGAAATTAAAATTGCCCAAGTCCAATCGCCAAATTGTTGATCCCACATATTTACTAATAAAGGATTTAACCATTGAATGTTAAATATAATACTAGATCCACTATCACTCGAGGTTGTTGGTATCGAACTAAATGTATTGGAATATAACTTCCAGATTATTCCTATAAAAACTATTCCTAAACTATAGCACAAACATTTTTTCCAATTGATATTTGTTTTTAACTTTAAATTAGTAAATTTTTTTATTATATAATATAAAATTAAAATTCCACAATTAAATACTACCATTGGTAATCCATCAATTTTGGTCCAACAGGCCGCATTCATATATAGAATAGATA
>CAMYTM010000121.1 GCA_947297555.1 uncultured Mycoplasmatota bacterium
TCATTATTCTTTAAATAGTAAATTTCTATAACATCAAAGGTTTGTGTAGTCTCTAATATATTTAACTTTAAGTAAGCATTCTCATTTGAAAAGATACCTAACATATTTGTAATAGAATAGTTTTCGCTTTCTCCATAAAATTTATATACATGAAACTTATTATAAGTGGAAATAAAATAGTAAAGAAAAAAGGAAAACAAAGAAAGAAAAAGAAAGAGAGTAAATAAAATCGTAATGATAATTCGTTTTTGCTCTTTTTCTTTTAACAAACTTATAAAAATGGTATTAATTTTGTGTCGATTGGAGATTCCGAGTCTTTCTCCAGCAACGAGTTCATTCAAACTGATAGAAAAAATTTTACTTAAACAAATTAATGAATCATAATCAGGCATACATTGGCCCCGTTCCCATTTACTTATTGCTTGTCTCGTTACAAATAATTCTTCACTTAATTGCTCTTGTGTTAAATTGATTTTTTGTCGTTCTATGGTAATCAATTTTCCTATTCTTTTATAATCAAGCATGAGAAACAACCTCCAGTTCTTCTTCTAAAAATAAATCTGTAGAGACATGATATCTACGGCAGATGTCATATAAAAATGAGGTTTGTATGATTGTTTTTCCTTGTTCATAGGAAGAAATTACAGATTGAGTCGTATGTAACGAGAGAGCAAATTCTTTTTGGTTATAGCCTATATTTTTACGGAATTCCTTCAAACGTTTCCCCATAAAAGAAGCGCTACATACAATCTCTTTTTGTCTTTTTGTAGAATCATTAGTAATACTTAAACAATAATCTACTGAATAATGCGTTTTATTTGCTAATGATAAAAGATGTTTAAAAGGAATGATTGTTTCTCCTGTTTCCCATCTTGCATAATTAGATTTAGAAACACAAAGAAAAAGTGCCATCTCTCTTTGTGTAAAACCTAAATATTCACGAATCAAAATCAAGCGTTTCCTATACATTAAATACCACCTGAAAAGTATTTTCTCAAAGAAGAATTGGGGTTTTAAGAAATGCCCCATAATAACGATTGAAATTGTTTGAAAATATAGATAAATAGTTCTAAACTACATCTTGACTTTTTAGGTTTCTTCTCATAATCTGAATAAGATTAAAAGAAATATATTACTTTTTTAGAAAAAAGTTTAGTTATTATAAGATAGGCTTTTATTTATAAGTATACATATGAAAATTTGAGCATATTTTACTACTAATTTACTACTTTTTAGGAATATTAAATAATATTTCTAAAATAATCCATTTTGCTATTTTTAAAAACTATAGTATAATTTTAATTAAGGAGAAATTTTATGAAAAATTTGAGTAAAAGTCAACAATCAAAAGAATATTTAGATAATATAAGTGGTAAAAAATCTAAATCAATTTCAAAAAGTATTCAACAAAAATTAGATAAAGCAGGAAGAGAAGCAAATAAAAAAATAAGCATAAATAATGCAATTTATAATCAAAGTAATGCGCATTCAAATGAAGCCATAGTAAGAATTACTCTTGCTGAAAAGTTTGTTGTTAGCCTTGAAACAAGGAAAAATCCTCATTTAAGAGATTGCGTTAGTTTAAACGAGAAATATGGAACTATTAAAGACTATTTTGAATATCAAGAACAAAGAGATTTAGAAAATTATAAAAAATTTATAAATAGTTCTGCATATGACGATATTAAGGAAACTGAATCTGAAATAGAAAAAACATTAACACTTACTAATTTAAGAAAAATTAGTAGTATGCACGATGATTAAAAAAATATAGTGCAATTTTTATTTAAATTATTAATATAACTACATGCTTCATACTACATAATAAGGGTAATACTATTCCTTATTATGGCGAGATTAGTGGCTACGCCACTAATCTCGCCTATAAGACTATATGACACTGTATAGTATTTTTTTTAAATATTTTAAATTAATACATTAAAAATTTCTAAATTTTACTACCAATTTACTATTTTTGAAAGTGAAAATATAAGAAATTATAAAAAGATACTTAAAATATACTATATTTTTTATGTGAAAAAAATTACAAAAAAGTAAGATAGAAATGAGAAAGTAGGAGAAAAAAAATGAAAAACCAAGAAAACATTTTAGGAACAGAAAAGATACAAAAACTTATTATGCGTTTTTCTATTCCTTGTATAATTTCCATGCTTGTAAATTCCTTATATAACATAGTAGATCAAATTTTTATTGGAAGAGGAGTTGAATGCTTGGAAATGGAGCAACGAATGTAGTATTCCCACTCTCTGTTATTGCTCTTGCATTTTCTTTAATGTTTGGAGATGGTGCTAGTGCTTATCTAAGTTTAAAATTAGGAGAAAAGAAAAAGGAAGAAGCAGCAAAAGGGGTATTTCAAGGGCTTTTATTAGCAACTGTATTTTCTATCCTTTTTACTTTATTGACCCTTATCTTTTTACCTCAACTGTTAAATCTTTTTGGTTGTACAGAAGCATTACAAGAATATGCAACAAATTACGGAAGAATTATTGCTTTTGGTCTTCCTTTCGTTATGATAGGAACTTCTCTAAATTCCCTTATTCGTTCCGATGGTAGTCCAAAATATTCTATGATTTCTATGGTAACAGGTGCGATATTAAACATTATTTTAGATCCAATATTTATTTTTATTTTGCACATGGGTGTAGAAGGTGCTGCTATAGCGACTATCATAAGTCAATTTATAACGTTTTTACTAAACATTTGTTATGTTAAAAAATTTAAAACCATTACCATGAAAAAAGAACAAGCAAACTTTGATATAAAAATCGCCAAAAAAGTTATAACATTAGGCATTAGCAGTTTTATTACACAAATGAGTATAGTAATCGTGATTGCCTTAGAAAATAATTTACTAGGAACTTATGGCGCTCTATCTGAATATGGATCTGAAATTCCAATTACTGTTTTAGGAATTGTTATGAAAATAAGTCAAATTTTATATAGTGTTGTCTTAGGAATCGCTATAGGAGCACAGCCTATATTTGGATATAACTATGGAGCCAAAAAATTAGATCGTGTAAAAGAAGCATTAAAAATTGTTTTAAAAATTAGTGTTTTGATTACTACAATTGCTTTTCTTCTATTCCAAACCATTCCTGATAAATTAATATTAATTTTTGGAAGTGGAGATGCAAACTACATTGCTTTCGCTTGCTTAACTTTCCGTATTTACTTAATGCTCATGATTTGCAATGGTATTCAAATACCTGCTGGAATTTTCTTTCAAGCCATTGGTAAAAGTAGTAAAAGTGCTTTACTATCCTTATCAAGACAAATTCTATTCTTAGTTCCTGCAATGCTCTTGTTAAGTAAATTTTTCGGTTTAATGGGAATTTTGTATTCTGGTGCAGTTGCAGATGGTCTTGCTTTTTTACTCGCAATAATTTTAATTTTATGGGAAGTAAAATACATGAATAAACAAAAAGAAATAGCAGAATACACAGAAGAACAAAATGAAATAAATAAAAGAAAAGGAGAAAAAATAATTATTACCCTTTCTAGAGAATACGGTTC
>CAMYTM010000122.1 GCA_947297555.1 uncultured Mycoplasmatota bacterium
GAATTAAATAAGATTATAGATGGTAGTAAAACAATGATTATAAGAGGTGCAGCAGGAAGAAAAATACCACATAGTAGAGTATTTAAAGACGAAACACTTTATTTTATGGAAAAAGGAACAAAAAAGATTACAGCAAAAGCAGTTGTAACAGATGTTCAAAACTATGTAAAGCTAAGTGATGAAGAAATAACAAAAACTATTGAAGATAATAATAGTAAATTACAACTAACTGATAAGCAAAAAGAAAGATGGCATAAAAAGTGTTTATGTTTAGTGGAATTTAAAAATGTAGAGGAAATAACACCATTAGATTTCGATCATCAAGGTAATATGGATGACTGGTTAATTATAGAAAAAATAGAAGATGTTGTTGTAGGAACAAGTATTCCTTACAACTATGAAAAATCAAGATTTTAGGAGTAAAATAATATGGCAATGTGGAATCCGTGGCGAGGGTGTAAAAAATGTAGTGATGGTTGTTTACATTGCTATATTCATAAAGGAGATTTTAAAAGAAAAGTAGATACAAATGAAATTATAAAAACAAAAGACTTTGAAAAGCCAATAGAGAAATTAAAAAATGGCAATTATAAAATGAAATCTGGAATTGTTTATTTATGTTTTTCTACAGATTTTCTTATTGAAGAAGCAGACGAGTGGAGAAATGACTGTTGGAAAATGATTAAAGAAAGGCAGGACTGTACTTTTCTGTTTCTAACAAAAAGAATTGATAGATTTATGAAATGTATTCCAAATGACTGGAATGATGGATATGATAATGTAGTTGTATGTTGTACTATTGAAAATCAAAAAAATGCTGATTATAAGTTATCAATTTTTAAAGATTTACCAATAAAACATAAATGTATAACAGCACAGCCATTATTAGAGAAAATATATATAGAAAAATATCTTGATAATATAGAATTAGTTGTTGTTGGTGGAGAATCAGATATAAATGCTAGACTATTTGATTATGAATGGGTATTAGATATTAGAGAACAATGTATAAGAAAAAATGTAGATTTTGAATTTAGACAATGTGGCACTTATACAATAAAAGATGGAAAACAATATAAAATACAAACAAAAGACTTGTGTAAACAAGCAAAATTAGCAAATATTGATTATAAAAGTAATCGCAAAATTACAATTTAGGAGTACGATTATGGATAATCTATATATAAGAGAGCTCAAAGAAAATGAATACAAGATACTTGATAATTTTTTATATGAGGCAATATTTATTCCAAAAGGAACGGAAAAGCCACCAAGAGAAATAATCAATAATGAAAAGTTACAAGTATATGTAAAAGACTTTGGCAATTATAAAGATGATAATTGCTTTGTAGCAGAACATAATAATAAAATTGTTGGTGCTTGTTGGACTAGAATAATGAATGATTATGGGCATATTGATGATAATACTCCATCTTTTGCAATTTCATTATATGAAGAATATAGAGGCAAAGGCATTGGAACAGAATTAATGAAAACTATGTTAAAACTTTTAAAAAATAAAGGTTATAAAAAGACATCATTAGCAGTTCAAAAAGATAATTATGCTGTAAAGATGTATAAAAATGTGGGTTTTAGAATTGTTGATGAAAATGAACAAGAATATATAATGATATGTGATTTGTAAATTACAATTTGAAAGGAACGGAAATGATACAACTATTAAAATATGGAAATACAAATTGTTATTATATAAAAGGTAAAAATGGTAGTATATTAGTAGATACAGACTGGGCAGGAACACTACAAGCCTTTTATAGAAAAATGAAAGAATTGGATATCGAAAAAATTGATTATCTTTTAATAACACATTACCACCCAGACCACATAGGAATAGCACAAGATATAATTGATATGGGAACAAAACTATTATTAGTAGATGTTCAAAAAGATTATATTAATAGTTCAGATACAATTTTGCAAAAAGATAAAAATATTCAGTTTAAGCCTATAAATACAGAGCCTGTAATTATATCGTGTGATCAAAGTAGAGAGTTTTTAAATGATTTAGGGATAGATGGAGAAATAATATATACACCAGGACATAGTGAAGATAGTATTTCTCTAATTTTAGATAATGGTAGTGCTTTTGTAGGAGATTTATACGATTTAAAATCTGCAATAACATTTAATGATGAAAAGATAAATAATAGTTGGAATAAAATATTAAGCCATAATATATCAAAAATATACTATGGTCATCACGAACAAACTATTAGCAATATAAAAAAGATAGAAGATACACTAATCAATTAGTGCGAAAAATTACAATTTGAAAGTAGGTAAAAATGAAAAAGAAAGAATTAATTATAATTGGCATTCTCACAATATTATTAGCATTTATGGATATAAGTGGACTACCTAGTGCCTTATTTATAAATATTGAAATTTTAGATATTACACCATTTTATTGGACTTTGATGTTTAATTTTATAATTATTGGAGTAATTGCCTTTTTTACACTAAAGTATCTTTGTCCTAATTGGAAATTAGGATTTAATAAAAAAGAGTTGAAAAGTGGACTAAAAAAATATGGACTAGCAGGAATTGTTGTAGGTGTTATATCAGGAATAGCATTTTATATTGGCTTAAAACCTTTTAATTATAATCCAACAATTTGGAAAGTTTTAATTGAAGGAATTATATATTATATAGGTGTTGCAATAGTCGAAGAATTATATGTGAGAGGATTATTATTAAATCTTATTGAAAAATTATACTATAAAAAAAGAAACAATACGATTATAGCAATTATTGTATCATCTGTTATTTTTGGATTAGGACATATATTTGGTGTTTTAGGGCAACCTTTACTTGTTATACTTACAAAAGTAGTATGGACTATTGCTATGGGAATATATTTTGGGACAATATATAAGAAAACTAACAATTTATGGTTACCAATTATTTTACATTTTATAATAAATGTATGTGCCTTACCATATTGTTTTACAACAATAACAACTTATCCAAATATAAGTTTATATATCATTTTACCAACTTATATATTACTAGGAATATATAGTTTAAATATTATGAAAAGAAAAAGATAAATTACAATTTATATTTATGATTATATATAATTATTTGCCATTATAATTTTTCCTAGATTTTCTCCTAGACTATATGTAAGAATATTTAGTATTACTAATACTTTGCAGATTTTAGCGAGGTTCACCTCGACCATAAAAGTACTGAAAACAGTAGTTTTCAGTACTTTTCAGTACTTTTAATTTTTATTCAAAATTATTGAGTAATATCTCAAAATGCCTAAAAATAAGCATTTTATCATTCAAGATTATTTAACGCTATTTAGACTAATACAGCGTTACAACGTTTTCCTAGACAATATTATTTAAAATTATATATAGTTATTTAAGAATATATAAGGGTATGTATCTTTATATCATAAAACGGTATTCTTTAATTAAAGGTTATGATATAATGCTCTTAAACAAATAGTAAGTTGTTGAGGAGATAATTATGAAAGAAATAATAGACTTCATTGC
>CAMYTM010000123.1 GCA_947297555.1 uncultured Mycoplasmatota bacterium
TTTTCCAATTTTAATTTTTGAAAGAAAACTATTGACTTTTAATAGTTAGCCTTTCGATTTTGATGTTTTTAAAATAAGTTTATCAAAAATGAGCAAGATAGAGGGTAATACCATAATAACGACTGCCATGCTAATAATGGCTCCTCTTGAAATAAGCGAACATAAAGTTCCAACCATTTCCAGTTCAGAATATACCCCAACTCCAAATGTCGCTGCAAAAAAACACATGCCACTTACAAATATTGAATTACTACAATATTCCATCGTTTTCAATACAGCAGATTGTTTATCCAATCCTTTGTGTCTTTGTTTCATATAATTTGTAGTCATTAAAATGGCATAATCAATAGTGGCTCCTAACTGGATAGTTCCTAAAACAATCGGGGCTACAAATGGTAATACTACTCCACTAAAATAAGAAACAGACATATTTAAGAAAATGGCAAATTCTATGCTTAATATTAATAAGACAGGCAAACTAAAGGATTGCAACACAAATAGCATAATCACTAAAATACAAACAATAGATGAAGTATTTACATTACGAAAGTCTTCATCACTTATTGTAACCAAATCCTTCAAAAGTGGTCCTTCTCCTGCAAGTATAGCATCACGATCATATTCATGAATAATAGCATTTACTAAACTTACTTGTTCATTTAATTCATCACTAGCAATTTCGTATAAGGAACTAACTAACATCATTTTGTAATTACCACTTTCAAATACACTTACTAAATCACTTGGTAAAATATCTTTTGTTACTCCTAGACGTTCTAATTTAGAAAAAGATAAAACAAAATCAATTCCTTCCATGTTTTCTATCCTATTTACCATATTCTCTACATCTTCTATTTTCATATCTTTGTTATATAAAATTATTTCTGGAGAAACGATATTAAATTTTTCTTTTAACTCTTGATTTGCTACACTACTATCTAAAGTATCTGGTAAACTTTTATCCATTTTATAGTACACATCTACTTTAGAATTTGCTAGATACGTAGGAATAAACAGAATTAAGAAGATAACAAATATAATTTTATGATGACGTACTACAAATTCATTTAATGGTTTAAAGTTGATTTTTAATTCTTTATGTTTTGTTTTTTCTATTGCCTTATCAAAGAATAATAGTAAACTTGGAAATACAGTTAAAACACATACAACTCCTAAAAATACCCCTTTAGCCATAACTAAGCCTAAGTCGCGCCCTAAAGTCAAGTTCATCGTGATTAATACTAAAAACCCTGCGATCGTTGTCAAGGAACTTCCTGCAACAGAAGTAAATGTCTCTCCTATAGCATCACGCATCGCCTCTTGATTAGAGAATCCACTTTTTTTCTTATTTTCATATGCATGGTACAAAAAAATAGAAAAATCTGTCGTAACCCCTAATTGTAATACGGCTACTAAGGCTTTCGTAATATAAGAAATTTCACCAAGTAAAACATTAGAACCTAAATTGAACAAAATAGAAATTCCTATATTTAATAAAAGTAAGATTGGTACGAAATAAGAATCCAAAGATAGTTCTAAAACAAGCAAACATAATACCACTGCTATGACAATATAGATTGCAATTTCACTTTCGGATAAATCCATCGTATCCAAAACCATTGCACTCATGCCACTAATATGCATAGAACTACTTGCAATTTCTTTCATCTCACGAATTGCCTCAATAGTACTTAAAGAAGAGGTTGATTCTTCAAACGTTACGAATAACAAGTCTGTATTTTCTTTATGTATTTTTTCTGTTACTTCACTTGGCAGAAAATCCATTGGTATATTGGTTCCCAAAACATCATAGATGGAAACAACCTTACTTACCCCTTCTATATTTTTAAAATTTTCTTCTAAGGCCAATATATCCTTACTTGGTAAATTTTCGGCAAGGACAATTGTATATGCTCCCATACCAAACTCATCCGTTAAAATATTTTGTCCCTTTACTGTTTCAATTTCTTCAGGTAGATAAACCAAAATATCATAATTGATTTTTGTAAGTTTCATTCCAATAAATGAAATTACCATTAAAATTAAAGAAACAATCAATATTTTATTTTTATTTTTACATATATGCTCTGCTAATTTTTTCATAATACCTCCATTCGTTTACTCATTTTATTCGAAACTTTTAAAAATTGCACCTACAAAAAAGAAAAAGTGTTGGATATCTTTACATTTTTATAAAAACGTATGTATAAATAAACAACATTGTGTAGGATATCTTTACTTGAGTTGAAAAGAGTGTATAATAATTTTAGGTGATACCATGAATAAAAACGATTTAAGAGTCATAAAGACACGAAATACTCTATACGACGCATTACTAAGTCTTATGAAAGAAAAAACATTTGAAGAAATTAAAGTCTCCGATATTTGTAATCAAGCCCTTATTAATCGTTCTACTTTTTATGCTCATTATACAGATAAATACGAATTACTTGCTGATTGTATTAAAAATTTAAAAAAATCTCTAACTGAAGAGTTAGAGAAAAACAACAACATATCCAATACAAAAGAATACTATTTAGAAATGATTAAATTATTTTTAAACCACATAGAAAAACGAAGAGAGGAATACTTAAGTATAATGATTAACAATCGTAATAGTATTACCATGGATATTCTATATGATGTAATAGATCAAGATATCATAAGTCACATTAGTAAAGATGACACATTAGAAGGCCAAACAGTTCCCGAAAATATAATTGCTAAATTCTATTTAGGCGCCGTAGTAAGTCTTGGTACCTTTTGGCTTAAAGATAATAAAAAATATACCAAAGAAGAAATCATCCATTATTTGTCGATTTTAATACCCGATGAATTGAATAGCAAATAAAAAAGCCTCTAAAATTAGAGACTTGTTCTAAAAGAAAGTATTTTGATAAAAAGGATTATCAAGATTATCATTTATTAAAATACGTTTTTGTACATTTTCTGTCTTTTCTTCTGTTAGAAAATTATTCATAATATTAACAAACTCATCTATAGACATATTTGGATTCTCATTTAATATTTCTAAAGCCTTTGTTTGAAATATATCAAATTTTTCTTCACATTGTACTTTATCTCTATAGTCATAAGTTTCTGTTAAATAATTCCTAGCATCAACATAAAATTCAGTTACATTTGACAAATAGCAACCACAAAATAAACAACGATACACACAGCCATAAGCAGGAAAAGAATCAATTGCCTTCATAATGACACTAACATGCTCACATTCACTTTGATTTTGAAACATTTTTTCTTTTAAGTCTGCTAATTCTAGTTCTAATTTCTTTTTTCTATCAACTAATTGTCGTGTACATTCAATTTTTTCTATTTTGTTCATCCAAAACCTCCTATATTTAGAACCTCCATACTAGAGACCCATTATTTTATCTTTTACCTTTTTAGATACTACACTCATATCTGTGCGAGACGCAATACTTTGTAATTCCTTCATAATAGTACCCATATCTTTCATAC
>CAMYTM010000124.1 GCA_947297555.1 uncultured Mycoplasmatota bacterium
AGATGATTGTGTTCCAACCACTGATGAAGATAAGCAAGCTTACTTGGTATTTCAATCACAATCTATGGTAAGTGCTAGAAAAAAAATATTTGGCTTAGACGCTGATATTTGCGAACCTTCTGCAAACATTGGAGAACCAGGTAGTGGTGCTTGTACAATTTATAGACAAGGTGATCCTAGATGGGGAAGTATAAAATTAGGAAATTCTAAACAAACAATAAGTAGTTCTGGATGTGCGGTTACATCTGTTGCAATTGCTATCTCTTGCTCAGGCGTTCAAATTAGCAACGTAGCGGCCTTTAATCCAGGGACATTAGTACAGCAAATGAATGCAACTGGGGGATTTAAAGGTGCAAACATGTATTGGACTGCAAGTGCTATTAATTATTTTGCCCCTACTTTTAAATATGTAAAATATGAAAGAAATATAGGTGGTTCTGCTGAAAGTAAAATAAATATAGTACGAAATAATATGGGTAGTAATATAAGTCTTATTTTACATTTTACGAATGAACGACATTTAAATGGTCATTTTGTGGTTTTAAAATCTATTTCGGGAACTAATTTTACAGTTTATGATCCTGGAAATGGTAAAGTTAATACGTATAGTGCAAATGATTTAGATGGTTTTGTAGTTTATAGATATTAAAAAGGAGAAGACTATGTTTAAAATAAAAGAACTGTTAAAAATACCAGCATTTTGGGTGATTTTTGTACTTATAACTTTTGGAGTGGTTATACTGCTCATATTAAGTAGAGAAGAAAAAAATGGATATTTATTACTTTCGAATATCTCTTCATATACTTGTAATAAAAATAGTTGCAAAGATACTCCTAATGAAGAAATAGATACTACTAAAAATTTTATTGTATATAAAGCAAATCAGAATATAGGTACTTATAAATTAAAATATATTAATAAATGGAACTTTTTTGATTTAAATAATAATTGGCAAAATATAGGGGATAGTTTTATAGCAGGGAGTAGCAGTTTAGAATTAAAAGTACAAGATTTTGACACCCGTAAAATGACAAAAGAAGAGTTGAGTCTTCTGGACAAACATTTAAAAGAAAATAAAATAGGTTCTTATTCACAACTAGAACAGAATGAAGTATTAGAATATGATTTTAATAAAAATGGAAAAAATGAAAAAATAATACTGGCCTCAAATGTAAATGAGGAAACGGGCGATGACAAACTCTTTGTAATTGTTATTAGTGTTATAAATAATAAATCATCAGTTCTTCATTTAGAAATTTTCAATCAAAATGAAAATTATGAAGTCCCTGCTTATCGAATCAAAGGTATTATTAATGTAATGAATAATAAAGAAGATTATTTAGTACTATTAAAAGGATACTTTAGTGAAGTGGGAATACCAACAAATTATATTTATCAACTTACTAAAAATAATTTTGAAAATATCGTAGAATCAAAATAAAATAAAATAAATTGCTAAAAAAATAATAGTATAGTAAAATAATAAAGAAAAAAACGGAGGAATGTATTATGAAATTTAAAGTAGCGCCGAAAGACTTTGCCATGTTTGTCATCTTTTGTCTTTTTTTGCTATATCTATGTGCCATTGCTGTATTGAACTTTACTTCTTTTTTTGAAGAAGGAGAATTTTTTGGTTTAAATCCTTTTCCTGCTTTTACAGGAGATAATTTGATTTTAACTATGATTATGTTTTTTACAGCCCTTGTTATTATATTTACCTCTGTTTCGTCTTATATTTTCGAAAGAGGACATGGAATCGGTTTGAATTTAAAAGAAAAAGAAGAAAAAGGCTATTCTAGATGGAGCAAGGACAAAGAAATTCAAGAAGATAAAAATATTGAACATGTTTGTGCGAGTGACAGAAAAGTCGAAGCCGCAGGGATTCCTTTAATCAATAATGGGAAAGATATTTGGGTAGATAACGGAGAATATCATAATTTAGTTATTGGGTCCACTGGTTCAGGTAAAACGCAAACTGTTGTTAAACCTATGGTAAACTTACTTGCCAAAAAAGGCGAAAGTATGATTATTACGGACCCTAAGGGTGAAATTTATGAGTATAGTGCAGAATACTTAAGAGAACAGGGCTATAAGATTATTGTATTAAATTTTAGAGATCCTAAAAATGGAAATGCTTGGAATCCATTAACCCTTCCTTATCAAAACTATAAAAATGGCAATGTAGATAAATCAACCGAACTTTTAGATGACGTCGCCTTAAATATTATAAGAGATCCTAATAACAAAAGTGAGCCATTTTGGGAAAACAGTGCAGCGGATTATTTTTCAGGACTTGCTCTAGGATTGTTTATGGATGCCAAAGAAGAAGAAGTGAATATGAACTCTATAAACTATATGAGTAGTGTTGGAGAAGAGCGTTTTGCAGCAAGTACATATATTAAAGAGTATTTTAACTTAAAAGGACAAGATTCTAGTGCTTACATCTTTGCCTCTGGAACCATCAATGCCCCAAAAGATACAGCAGGAGGTATAACTTCTACATTTCGTCAAAAGGTGCGTACTTTTGCCTCTCGTGAAATTTTAAGTGAAATGCTTTCTTACAGTGATTTTGATATGCGCGATATTGGGAAAGAAAAAACGGCTGTATTCATGATTATTCATGATGAGAAAACAACTTATCATAGTTTACTTACCATATTTATTAAACAATGCTACGAAACTCTAATTGATGTTGCAAAAGAAAATGGAGGAAAACTACAATATAGAACAAACTTTATTTTAGATGAGTTTGCGAATATGCCTCCTTTAAAAGACGTAGATTCTATGGTATCTGCTGCTAGAAGTCGTGATATAAGATTTACCTTTATCATTCAAAATTTTGCTCAATTAAATGATGTTTACGGAAAAGAAGTAGCAGAAGTAATCAAAGGAAACTGTGGTAACTGGATTTATTTAATTAGTACTGAAATGGCTGCATTAGAAGAAATCAGTAAGATGTGTGGAGAAGTAAAATCAAAAGAGAAAGAAAAAACGGCTTCCACACCTCTAGTGACAGTAACAGATTTACAAAAATTAAAACTATTCGAAGCGATTATTATTCGTTTAAGAAAATATCCATTTAAAACAAAACTGGAACCAGATTTTAAAATGGATTGGGGAATTAATCGTAAAAAAGCAATACTACCAGTACGTAACACGAGAGAAATATCTTTATTTGATGTTAAAAAGTTTGTATCAGAAGAGAAAAGAAAAGCCATGTTGGAAAACTTAGATAAAAATCAAAACACACCAGGGATGGGACTTCCTGGGATGCCCGGTTTTGGTGGAGGAAACGGAATGCCTGGTATGGGAGGTATGCCAAATATGCCAAGTATGAACAATAATATGCCTCCATTTGGGAATCCAAATCCATTTATGAAAGATACGAATGGTTTAGGAATGGATCCATTTAAAATGCCAAATCCATTTTTAAAAGATTCACCAATGTCAAATGAAGATATTG
>CAMYTM010000125.1 GCA_947297555.1 uncultured Mycoplasmatota bacterium
ATAGTTCTTTTTCATTAGGCCTAGAAAGAAATTGCTTTAAACCTTCTACCACCTTGTTTTGTAATTGAATACATTCTGTATACCAATCGCCCACTATACCCCCCCCTAGCAAGAGGAAATTTAGAAGAAAATGAAAAAATCTCGTCTAAAGTGTCTAATATATTCTTAGCATTCCATTCTTTATCCATAATTTCAATGTGAGTAGCCATATAAAAAATATAATAAGTTGAACTGAGTATTTGTAAAGTACACCATTCTTCTACATTATCAATCTTTGTATTTCCTAATTTCTTTGTTAACCAATTGTCAAATTTACTTTGAGGACTCTGTGACCATCTTTTTAAATAATTGCCCATAATTTCTTCTAAATCTACTTTATCCATATTCTAATCCTTTCTCTTTTTGTTCCCAATATTCTAGCATAAATCAGATTCAAAAACAAGAACTAAACGGTCATTAGTTCTTGCTCTTTTTCTTTTAATTTTTCATCAATAATCTTGTTATATTTATTAATGGCTTCTTGTACTTCTTCTAACAATCTTTTTTCTTCATCTTCAGGATGTTCTTCACGCTTAATCAAATTATTTTCTTCCTGGCGAATATTTCTTAATGCTACTCTTGCCTCTTCTGCCACTTCCTTGGCTTCTTTAACATATTCTTTTCTTCTATCCTCAGTAAGTTCTGGAATTGTTAGAATGATAATTTCTCCATTATTAGTAGGAGTAATTCCAATATTGGCTTCATTAATGGCTCTTTCAATATCTTTTAAAGTATTTCTATCAAAAGGCTTAATCATAAGTTGTCTTGCCTCTGGAACTGTAATGTTTGCCATACTTTGAATAGGGGTAGGTGTTCCATAAAAAGGAACCATAATTCCATTTAACATAGCAGGATTGGCTCTCCCTGCTCTAATGTTTATCAATTTATTTTCTAAAGCCGAAATGGCTTTATCCATCTTTTGTTCAATATTCATATCTCCACTACTTTCTATTTTATTATTATAATATCATTATAATCGACACTATTTGTTTTTACAACATAATTTAATAACAAATCTCCAAATTCATCTATATAAAAAACATAGGTTTCTTGGGCTTTCAATTGATGAATGGTTTCTTCAATTTTGATATTTGGTACTTCCTCTATAATGGTTTGATCTTCATTTAACTTTACTCGAATTTGTTCTATTACTTTTGTTAAAGTAGTATTGTACTTTTGCAATAAATCTTGAAAACTTAACACTTTACCACTGAATACATTAAAAGTATAAGATTTCACTTTATTAGTAGGAGAAAAACCAACTTCACAATTGTATTCAGATTCCCTCATTAAAAGAGTTACATATTCTTGATATTTGTAAACAGCATAATCAAGATAATTGGTCTTATATATATCGCTTGTCTCATCATAGCATTGATATAAATCCCCGTTTTGCAATGTATTCTTTACCCCACTTGTATACGCCTTTAATTCGTTATTAATAGCGTTTGCCTCTTCACTCTTTAAATTTATGACTGGCACCTTATAAAGAATATTTAAAGTTTCACTAATTGTTTCCTCCTCTTTAAAATATATAAACTCTTTATCCTTATCTTTTTTTAACTTATCACCAATTTGTTCAGTTTCCTCATAAGAAGCAACAGTATTTTTACTTCGAACATTAAAAAATATAAATATAGAGCCAAGCAATATAATAAGTACAATAAGAAAAAAGAACAAGCCAAATCCTAAATAATTACTGCTCTCTTCTTCCACACTAATCACCCTCTTTAAAAGATTTTATTGCAACATCAAAGTTTGTTTTTATTAAATTTTTACGAGAATCTGTAAAATATTCTTCTGGACTTACTTCTCCTTTTAGATGTGTAATTTCATCATCAAAATAAAGAATTTCACCATTTTTTACAATCACCACAGTTGGAGCAGACAAATCCATATTTCCGTTATCATCAAAAGATAAATACTCTTTTAACTTGAGAACAATAGAATTATAAACATTATTATTCATTTGTCTATCCTTAGAAAAATTATAATAATAAATTTCTTTTATTTCACAATTTAATGCTACCTCATTTAAATATTCAGCATAGTAATGACTCCAAATGTTACTAGGAAATCCCATAAACAAAATCCCAGATTTTCCATTTAAAACTTCTAAAACTTTATTTTCATTGGCATATACATATACATTATTTTTTGTAATATCTTTATATTCGCTAGAAAAACGAATATTATCTGATACATTTGTTTTGTAATCCTTTGTTCCTAAATAAGCAAATAAATACACCATGCCAACAAAAATAAATAATTTTATTATATTTCTTTTATTTTTAAAAAACTTCATAACCATCACTACGTTTAGTATAACAAAAAAAACAAAGTTTTTCATTTGTTTTTGCGTTTATTTACATACGAAAGTTTCTTTCAATTTCTTTTCTATTCCTACTCATACCACTCTACAATGTCTTTTCATTCTTTTCTAGGTCTTTGCTTTGGATTTTGATTTGCTATACCTAATGCAACTGCACAATTTAATTCCATATTTTCGTGATTCAACATTTTAGCCACATCTTCTGCAACATATACAGTATCTCTAATCCATAAAGTACCTATTTTTAATTCTGTTGCTCTTAAATACATATTTTCTACATAAGCACCTATTGATAAATTATCTCCTACAACCCAATTATCATTTTTTTTCTCTAAATACCAAAACTAAGATTAGTGCTTGTTTTACATTAGCAGTTGGATTAACACTACTGGGACACCCTAAATTTTCTTTCAAGAGTATCATCATTATTCATAGTTTAATCAATCATCATATCTGCTATTTTATCTTTTGCTTTACCTTTTGGTATCACAAAATACCATGGCTGCCTATTTTTTGCGGATGGAGCAAGTCTTCCACAATTTACTATATCTTCAACAAATATCATCACTTTTAAAAAGTCTAATGCTTCTTCTATTTTCTATTGACTCTATTGTATTCATATTATATTTTCATCTCCCATACATTAAAATTATAAATTTCATCTGTTCCACTTCCAACCTTATTGAACCCTAACTTCTTATAATATTCATTAAGAAATTTACTTTCTTGATAACAATCGAGTCTTAAATACTTTTTATCATTTATTTTACATTGTTCAATTGCATAATCAATCAATGTCTTGCCAACACCTTTTAAATGAAAATCAGTTGCTAAATGATGAATGTAATAAGAAGAATTATCACTATTCCAATAATCTTTATCTTCATCTTTCAAAAGCATGACCCCACCTATTTCATTATTAAATTTAGCAACAATTAACTTATTTATTTTCATTTGCTCTGTAAAATAACTTTTGTCATACTTATTAGGATAAAAAGCAACATTCCATCCTTTAACACCTTTTTCTGAAAACCATAAACATCTATCATATATCAATTTATGAATAGCCTCTATAT
>CAMYTM010000126.1 GCA_947297555.1 uncultured Mycoplasmatota bacterium
AACCCTTCTGCCATAGGAATATCCACAACTAATTCTGTAGATTTTATTGGTAAATTGTTTTCAGTATTTGCAGAAAGATTTATTTTTGTTTGAAGTATTTTACCTTTTACACCATCTTTTTCAAAATCTAGATTTTTAATAAGTTCATATTTAACATTAGAAGATGTTGTTTCTGTCCATGTAAGATCAAGATTTACTTCTTTTTCTATTGGATGAATAATGTTTTCACTATCTATATATTCTCCTTTAAAAATGATTGTATTTGTTTTTGATAAATCCTCTATTTTAAAGTTCTTTTTACTTTCAAAGCTAATTGGAATAGAAACATTTAAATTGGCGGTATTATTAACTTCTGGTAATCGTAATTGACCATCTCTTATTGATGTACTTTCATCAGGATTAACAATAAAATTTAAGTCATTTCCTAGTTTTATTGCTCCATTTTTTAAGTATCCTTCTCCTTTAACACTAATATCAAAATTAATCTTTATCGTTTGATTATTTACATCACAAATGAGTGAATTTGTATTTTCCATTCCTTCTCCTGAAAAATATCCGTTCACTTCTACGTTTGATTCTGCATCTTCTGCTGCAAATGATATGTTAGTTAAAATTTGTCCACCATTTAGTAACAGCATAGAAAAAATAATCAAAATTACAATAAATTTTTTTCCATAAGCTCCTAGCCTTTTTTCCATTACGATTTTCTCCTTAATCTTTTCAAAGTATACAATGTTTCTATTGTCTCACCTATCTTTTTTATTAATATAATAAATAAATACTGTCAATAAACTATTTTTAATTGTTTAATATTAATATCAAAAAAGGCTTACGGATAAAGGAATACAGGCTAAATATATCTTTTATATTAAAATTTTTTAATTTTTAGAAAATTTTCACATTTTCTATCTTCAAAACATAATATATATAAAAATCTCGCATATATTGATTTTAAGGAGGTTAGCAATGAATAATCTTGACATGAATGCACTTATGAAAATCATTTCTAAAATGGACAAAAAAGACTTAGAAGCCGGACTTGCGAAAGCTCAGGAAATTTTGAAACAAAAGGGACAAAATAATAGTAATTAATTTTGAAAAAATTTTTAAATAAATTTGCAAAATTTAATTAAAAGGGAGGGTAATTATGAATGAAGATTTGGCTGCACAATTATCAAGTATATTAGAAAAAAATAATATAGATTTAAATCAAGTATTAGAAAATTTTAATCAGTCTAAACAAACTAATGAAAGTTCTTCTGAAAATAATAATCCTCCTAACGAATCTTCTATTGATCCCGAAATGATAATAAAAATCCAAAAACTTTTATCTTTAATGAATAATAATAAAAATTCAAAAGATGAACAACTTTTACAATCACTAAAACCATATATGAGACAATCTAGAAAAGATAAAATTGATCAATATATCAAACTATTACATATAATGAAATTGTTTGAGAATTTTCAAGAAATGGGAGGAAATTTAAATGACTTTTTATAATCCAATAGTACCTCCATTTATGCCGTCATTTTTTTCTAATAAATATTATAATAAAAAGTCTCTACCTCAAGAAATAAAAAATGAAAATTATAATGATTCATTCTCAAAGTCTGATATTAATATAGATTCATCATCCAACACGCGAGAATCGTCAAAAAACGAAAAAAAAGTATTTCTGAATAATTATCTTCTGGATAATATTTTTTCAGAAATACAAGAATCTGATACGTTAATTTTGTTATGTCTTATTTACCTTCTATATATACAAGGAAATAACGATATAATAATATATATTTTACTACTTATATTAATTAACATATAAAGTTTTTATTCTATTTCTATCTTTTCACCATCTAAATATATAAAAGGTAATTTATACTCATTTTCTGTGATCTCTCTTACTATATTAGAAATTCTTACTTGAGTTGCTTCAATAGAATTTGCAGTTATAATTGCCTTTTTATTTCCATTAGCACCAGCATGAGCCATTCCTCTTATTTTTCCGGTAACTATAATATTTTCACCAGCAATAACTTCTGCACCATAATTTAAATCACCTAAAATGGCAATACTTCCTGAAAATTCTTCACGCTGTCCAGATCTAAGATTTCCTTTTATGAATTTTGTTTCTGAAGTTTCAACAGAACTTTCAAAAGTACTTTTAATTGCATGTAGACCTAGAACTTCGCTAGTATCTCCAAAAGTAATTTTATCATCAATTTCTTGTTTCAAAATTGCTCTTACTGCTGTTTGTTCATTTTCTTTTAGTGCTTTACCAATTATATGAATAGGAATTTTGTCTTTATCATAATATTTTTTGATATAACCTAATTTAGCACTAAACTCTTCTAAAACTTCGTCAAACTCTGCTGCAGCATTTACTGCAATTTTTAATTCTTCTTTTGTACGAGAAATACGTATACAACTTTTCATTTTCTCATAACTCCTTTTCAAATTTTATCTTACAAATTCTACCTCTAATGAAGCATTTACATCTTCATTTATTTCTTGAATATTCATTCCAAAATATTCTCTAATAATGTCTCTTACTACTTCTGCAACATATGAACCATGCCCTCCATTTTCCACCATACCTACAACTGCTATTTCTGGATTATCAAATGGTGCAAATCCAACGAACCATGCATTTACAATCTCATTTCCATTTTGGTCATATGTTCCTGATTCTGTTGAACCGGTTTTTCCACCAACAGCTATGTCAAAACCATTAAATATTGCTGCCGCTGTACCATTATCATCTGTAACACCTCTCATTCCTTCTAAAACGGCATTCATATTTTCATCACTTATTAGAAGACTATCTGTATCTTTATTAGCTAGTCCTAATTTTGTCTGAACAAAATTGTCTATCTCTGCTCTTGGCACTTGTTTTCCATCAGAATCTACTATATTTTTAACAATTGTTGGATTAACAATTGCTCCTCTATTAGCAATCATTGAAATATATTTTGCAACTTGTATTGGCGAAAAATCGTTATAACTTTGTCCAATTGAGGCAGATAATAATGTACTTTCAGGTGCTGTATCATTCATCTTTTCTGCAGTTTGTGGTGATGCTAGTGTACCAGCAGCCTCATAAGGTAATTCTATACCCGTTTTTCTTCCTAATCCAAAGTAATTTGCATATGCCGACAATTTATCTAAGCCTAATCTACTACCAGTTTCATAAAAATAATAATTACATGATTTTTCAAGAGCCTGTGATACATTAATATATCCATGACCATAATGGAATCTATCATATATCCAACAATGTGGCTGTGAACCTTTAGGATATATACCTGTATCATTTATTCTTTCTGATGTAGTAATAACACCTTCTTGAAGACCTGCAATAGAAGTTACCATTTTAAAAATAGAACCAGGAGCATAAGTTCCTTGAATTGCTCTATTAAGTAGTGCAGAGT
>CAMYTM010000127.1 GCA_947297555.1 uncultured Mycoplasmatota bacterium
AAGTACAAGAGGCTTTATTAAATGAAAAAATTTCAGAGCGTCATGCTAGAGCACTTCTTGTTTTAGATAATAAAGAAGATCAAAAGAAATGGTTGAAGAAAATTATGGAAGAAAGATTAACAGTAAGACAATTAGATTTAGAACTGAAAAAATTACAAGAAAATGGTGGAGAAGAAGACGAAGGCATTCCACTAGTAAATATAAATCCTAACTTAGATGAGATCGTTTCTAATGCTGAAGATATTCATGTAGAACGTGCTCCACATGATGTTGCAAGTATGCTAATACCAGAAGGTGGAAAACCAGTTGAACAATCCCAAGAAGTAGAAGAACCAGTGAAATCGCCAAATAAATTCTTTAATTTCTTAGAAGATGAACAAGCCAATATGAATGTTATAGAACCAGATGAAATCTTAAACACTTTTACTTCTACTCCAATTTTAGAACCAGTACAAGAAGAGATGAAAGATTTAGATGTTACATCAAATGAAGTTGAAACAGTAAAAACGGAAAATGAAAGTATTCCTTCATTTAATCAGATGTTCAACCAAATTCCAGAAGGAAAAGAACCAGAATCAGAAGTAGAAAGTAATCATGTAGAACCATTAGAAATTTTAGAAGGATTAGATACAGTCCCAACTTCTCCAATAGAAAATACAAATGGAGAACAAACAATTCCCCCTGTTTCATTAGAACTAGAAAATAATCAAGAGAAAATTGAAACTATTGAACCTACATCATTAGAAAATAATGAAATGAAAACAGAGTTAAACGAATTGCCATCATTAGAGCCAGAAATAGAACTTCCAATTATTGAAGAAGAATCAGAACAAGTAGTCAATATTCACCCAGAACAAAACGAAACTCCAATCATTCCAGTAATCGAAAATAGTTTCAATGATACACAAAATGAACCCCCAATAGTAGAACAAATAAGTCCAGTAGTAGAAACACCAAATGTACAAGAAGAACCAATTCCAGAAATCACAAACAATGAGATAATAGAAGAACAACCTAGTATTTCTAAAACATTGGATGAAAACAATACAGAAGAATTAAAACCGTTTAAATCTATTTTCTTTAATAATGAAAACGAAGAAGAGAGTTCTTCTGTTCAAGTAGAACAACCAATGATTACGAATACAATCGAAGAAGTAGAACCTGTAATTGAAGAACCTTATGTAGATCCCCTTGATAGTATAGTTACTTTGGAACCAGACTATCAACAAAAACAGGATGAGTTAGCAGGTAGAGATTTAAAAACGGCTATCAATGTAGTGAGAGATACAGTTAGTGATTTAGAAAAACGTGGTTTTGTAGTAGAATGTGAAGAAGCAGATTTAGAAGATATCTATCACATTACTATTAAAATTGATAAAAATAATAAATAAAATATAGTATATAAAACTTAAGTTTAGTAAACTATAAATGTAAGTGTTACCAAACCCGGTAACGCTTTATGTTTTATCGTGCAGACGCTATACCAAATATCTAGTAAAATCTATGGTGTTTGGTATTCGTCTGTTTTTTATATTAGTCAAAATATAATAATGATGAATGCTAACTAATTTTAAGAGAATATACATAAATTTTTTAGAACAAAATAATATAATATTTTAATATACAAATTAAGAGTAATGAATTTGGTAGTAACTTTGATAAAATACATCAAAATAAGTGAATAAGTACTTAAAATAAACATAAAAAAGTTGAAAAATAAAAAAATCTATTTTAAAATAAAATAAATTTGAAAGAGGAAACATAATGAAAGAAAATTTTAATAGAAATAAAAACAAAAATAGAAGATTAGTTTTAGAAAAAATAGAAAAACAAATCTTTTGGAACATTGAAACTGGCAATAAAGATCAAAGTACACGAGATAGTCTAAGAATGTGTTCCTTTTATGCTTACTATAATTATGAGATTTTAGAAGAAATATTTGAATATGTTTTTGGTAAATATGGGGAATTTGACGACTATTTAGAATTTATTAAAAGAAGGTGTGAAGCGTTAAAAGAAAAAAATAGTCCCGTAGAAAAAACAGATGAATACTTACGTTTCAAAGAAATAATAGAAGAAAACTTAGAACAAATTATAGAGATTGGTTCAACAAGAAAATTAAAAAAACTCTAACTTAATATGAAAAGTTAGAGTTTTTGACTTTATTCCGTTGCCTTCACATCGGGACTTATAGAATTTCCTTCACTACCCTTTACATAATAAAATACACTAGCACTACCATTTGTTACTGGTTTTCCCGTAACTGGATCTTGTAAAATACCCACAATATTACTTGGCGTTTCGTACCAATTTTCTTCCTTATCTTTTAAATATTCTTCAATTGTATTGACCCAAATATTTTTAGCCCACCTACTCGCAACACTTTCAATCTCACTCGCATTATCATAACCAAGCCATACCATTAAAAGTGCATCTTTATTATACCCCACAGTCCAATAATCTGTTTTCGTAGTACCCGTTTTTAAAGCATATTTTTTACTCATTTTAGAAGCAATAGATAATGCGGTAGGAGAAGTATAACTTTGAAATTTAGCATTACTTGTATTCGATAACATTTCATTTAAAATATAAACATAATTAGAATTCAAAACCATTTTCTTTTTATTCTTGTGTTCATACATAACATTTCCATTTAAGTCCTCTACTTTTTCAATAAAATAATTATCTGTTAAATAACCTCCATTTGCAAGTGTTGTATAACCATTAGCAAAGCGTATCATCGACATTTCACTTGTACCGAGTGCTAAAGATGGATTAGGTGTTAATTCCTCTGTGATACCCATTTTTTTTGCTGTTTCCACCAGTGTCTCCTCCCCCAAAAAAAGATGTGTTTTTACGGCATAAATATTATCTGAAAACGCAAGTGCAGCGGCCATCGTAATATCTTCATTAGCATACAAATTGTTAAAATTATTTGGACTATAAACTTGATTATTTGAAAATACAAAATTAGTAGGTTCACTTACAAAAGTAGAAGACGAAGTCATTCCATTTTCTAATGCCGCATAATATAAAAATGGTTTCATAGTAGAACCAACCTGTCTTTTTGCTTGTAGAGCACGATTAAATTGACTTTCAGCATAATTTTTTCCACCCGTTAATGCACGCACTGCTCCACTTTCAGGGTCTATTAAAACACTTGCTACTTGTAAATTTTCATCCGTAATATTTTCTAAAATTTCATTTTCTAGTTTAGTTTGAGCATTCATATCTAAACTTGTATAGATTTTTAAACTTCCAGAATCAAGTAAAGAAGTAGGTATCCCTGGTAAACTTTCCAACTCTTTTAAAACAGCATCTTGATAATACATTAACATTTGTAAATTATTTGTTTCTCTTTTTCCATATATCTCAATTGGCTGCTGAAATAAATTATTATAAACCTCTTCTT
>CAMYTM010000128.1 GCA_947297555.1 uncultured Mycoplasmatota bacterium
ATACAGATCCTACGATTCCGGGAATGCCTGATGAAGAAGAAGATAGTCATTTTTAGTCTTCTTTTTTTATGTCATTTTTTTATCCCATTGTTTACCAAAAAGATAAGTCACTATTCAAAATGATTTTTCTTCTTTTATTTGTAAAAATACATCTAGTTTGGTATCATATATAAGAGGGATAAGAGAATGAAAGATTATACTAAAAATCAATTACATCGTTTACGTATTGCTTTAATGATTAATAGCGATAAAAGAAACCAATACATTGTAAAGCATAAGATATTTCAATCTGTTGGTGAAAACTTCTTTTTTCAACCTAGATTTATTCCATCAGATCCAAAATTAATTAAATTTCATAATAATGATATTGTGACAAGTAATGTTACTTTTGTAAATCATGATATTTTTCACTTGGGATTAAGTAAGTTAGGCAAAGGAGAATTTTATTATAAAAAAGGTTGCATTGAAGTTATGGATAATGTTTTTATTGGATGTAATAGTACTATTTTAAGTAATGTCCGAATAGGACCTAATGCAATTGTAGCAGCAGGAAGTGTTGTTACAAAAGATGTTCCTCCTAATAGTGTTGTTGCAGGTGTTCCTGCTAAAGTAATTGGAAATTTTAATGATTTTGTGAATAAGAGATTGGAAACGAACCGTATGTATCCAATAGATATGTTATGGGATAAGTTTGAAAAAGAAAAAAATAACGGGATTTAGTTCTCGTTATTTTTAATTTAAAATAAAGATAAGTTTATAGTTTTCTTATTAATCGAATAAATGAATAAGACATTATTATACCTACTTTTTCTTTTAAATTTTTTTCAGAATCTTGTAATGTCATATAAACAAATTCATCCATATCTTCGATATCTTCTACTTTAGTAATTTCTGCTTTTATTTCATAGTCTTTACTATTTCCTTCCAAAGATGTTTTTTCGCTTAAAATGACATAAGTAGAAATTCCATTTTTGAGTACTAAATAGGCACTATTAATACTTCCATCTAAATTTTTAAAATTTCCAAAATAGAAAGGCTCTTTATAGGTAGTTATGGATAAATCTGAAACACCTAAATTGGTATAATGATTTTGAATGGCTTCTGTCCATTTTTCATTTTCACTGTTAACAAATAATTCTTCTATATAATTTTTATCAAGGGCATCATTTTCTTCTAACATAAATACCTCCCTATTTCATATTACCACCATTATTCATTCTCTTCAATAGTGGCTTGGCTTTTTGCATTTAACGTAAAATCTACAAATTTATTTTGTAAAAATAATGGATAAGCAGCAGCGCCAATCATTGCAGCATTATCGGTACAATACTTCATTTCTGGTATACTTAAAGGGATTTGGTATTTGTCTGCTACTCTTTTCATTTCTTCACGAAGGTAGCCACTTGCAGCAACTCCTCCGGCTATAATGAATTGCTCTACTTTTATATTTTTTAAAGCAAGTTCTACTTTCCTCACTACTTCATCTATAGCGGTTACTTGAAAACTGCAGGCTAAATCTTCTTTGCAAATTTCATGGCCTCTTTGGTGCTCATTGTGAACAAAGTTAATAATATGACTTTTTAAACCACTAAAACTAAAATTATAAGAAGAATCATTAACAGGTTTTGGCATTTTATAAATAGGTTTCCCTTTTAAAGCCATTTTTTCAACGTTAGGTCCGCCAGGATATTTTAAGCCTAATACTCTTGCTACTTTGTCATAACACTCTCCTATGGCATCGTCAAGAGTACTTCCTAATATTTTAAATTTATAATCATCTTCCATAAAAATTAAATCTGTATGTCCTCCACTCACTACTAAGGCAAGTAAAGGAAATTGTAACTTTTTTTCTAGAGCGTTAGCATAAATATGTCCTATGGTATGATGTACTGCAATAAGTGGTTTTTTATAGATAAGTGATAAAGTTTTAGCAAATTCTATTCCAACTAACAAACTACCTAGGAGTCCTGGTGCATAAGTGACGGCAATTGCGTCAATTTCCTCTAAAGTAATGCTACTTTTGTTTAAAGTTTCTTCTAATACCATTGTTATATTTTCAGTATGCATACGAGAAGCAATTTCTGGTACAACTCCTCCAAATTCAGCATGAGTATCCATTTGAGTAAGTACAGTAAAAGATTCTATTTTACATCCATTTTTGACAATTGCAATGCTTGTTTCATCGCATGAAGATTCAATCGCTAGTATATAAATATCTTTCATGATTCTAACCTTCTTCCCATTAAATAAGCATCTTCCTGATCTTGATAATAATTTTTTCGAGTCGTTACGATTTCAAAGCCAAATTTTTTATAAAGTTCTATAGCAGGAATATTTTCTTTCCTTACTTCTAATGTTATTAATTTTACACTTTCTTTTATATCACTCATCATAGAATCTATAAGACAACTTGCAATATTATGACGACGATATTCTTCTTTTACAATGATATCTAAAATATCTACTGTTTCTTCTAATTCTGTATATATTAAAAAGCCTTTTATTATTTCATCTTCTTCATATATCAAAACTTTGGTATATTTATCTTCTTTTAGTTCTTCTAAATGGGTTGTTTTAGAAAAATTAGGAGATAAAAGATTTCCAAGTCTGTTTATTTCTTCAATATCTTTTTCTTGTAATTTTCGTATCATTTCTGTACCTCTATTTTTTTTACGTATAGTGGATTTACAATATGGGGATTTATACTTTCTAATTTTTTTGTAAATAAAATAACTTTTTCATAGTCAATTGTAATATTTTCTATATCATTATCTTCTTTTTTATACTCACTGTTATTTACATAACTATACTCGCCGATTAGATGGTTTTCTTTATTAAAAATTCCTAAAAAAACACCATTTTTTTCTCTTTCTACAATTCTTACTTCCTCATGTGAAAAAGATGTGGCTTTTAAAAGTAAACTGGACATTGTTTTAATAGGCACTTTTAAGAGATAGGCTAGTGTTTTGGCAATCGTAACTCCTAGACGAATCCCTGTAAAAGATCCTGGTCCATTAACAACTATTATTTCTTTTAAATCTATTACTTCTATATTTTCTTCTTTTAAAACATTCATTAAAACTGGTATAGTGGTAATACTATGATTATGATCTGTTTCTACTTCTTTTTTTATTTTTATTTGATAATCCTTATATAAAATGACAATAATTTTGTCACTGTGAGTATCTATAAATAGTGTATACATATGTAAATTTCCTCTCTAAAAAGCACAAAAAAACTCGTACACGAGCCTTATTATAGCACACTATGGCATAAGTCTTCATATATATTGCCATGTGGTTCAAAAACTAATACTCTTGTATTTTCATCTATTACTTTAAATTTAATGTCTAATCTTTCTTCTGGTAGACTGTCACAAATTAAATCTGACCATTCTATAATGG
>CAMYTM010000129.1 GCA_947297555.1 uncultured Mycoplasmatota bacterium
TTGGATCCAGCAATTATTGCTACAACATTATCTTTAAGGTAAAGGAATAAGGAAGTTGATTTGATAGCTATGCTTGAAAAAACAAAATACGGGAGTGATGGGATGGGGGGAATTATTTCCAATGGTCTTATGTATGTTGGATATCCAAGATAAGGGGGAAATATGAATTTAAATATAATTAAAGAGGAAGTAAAAGCACATTTGAAAGGAAATGTAGAGGTTTCCGTTTTTGGAATGCGAAATAAAAATTATAAGGTAGTGGGATATATTTCAAATATTTATCCTAGTATTTTTACGGTAAATGAGAGTGGTGTAGAAAAGAGTTTTAGTTATTCTGATATTGCTACTGGTGAAATAAGTATCAAGTATTTGTAAAAACTCTTGCTAACTTTGGAAATTTATCATAAAATAGTATTAAGTTACTAGAAAATAAAAACTTTAGAAGGAGTGTAAACATGAAAATTACATCAGTAACAGTTCGTAAATTTGAAAGAGATGGAAACAGAATGAAAGGAATCGCAACCGTAGTGGTAGATGATGCCTTTGCTATTCACGATATTCGTATTATTGAAGGCGATAATGGTTTGTTTATTGCCATGCCAAGTAGAAAAACTGCCACTGGCGAATATAAAGATATTGCTCATCCTATCAATACAGAAGTTCGTAATATGTTTCAAAATGCAATCTTAGAAGAATACAGTAAAACAAGTGTTGAGGAATAGAATTTAAAAATCCAGGAAACTGGTTTTTTTTATATTTCTTTTCTATTGATATTTTTAGTAGTTAAAATTTCTCCAGTTTTTTCGTTTTTAAACTGAATTTTATAACTGCATTTATTTGTGAGTTTTTCTAGTGTTTCAAAAGATGGCTCGCGATAATTACTTTCGTAACCACTGAGAGTTGTATTGGCAATGTTACATAATTTGGATAAATCATTTTGTGTTAATTTTGCTTGTCATAAAATCACCTAGTCAAATTTTTTCATAAAGAAATTTACTAGAAATTATATTACTGAAAAAATGATAACGATTAATATAATTAATATAATTGGGTTAATGTTAATTATTGGTGGAATAACGTTACATATAACTTATGAAGAAAAAAAGAGTTTAATGTATTACAAAGGAAAATTCCAGAATTAAAGAAGGCGATATTCAATTATCCGTGTTTGTGAATGAAGAAAGAGTAGAAAGTATTCCTGCTAAAGTAAATTACTTAGTTGATGTATCTTTGTAATAAAGGGGCAGGAGGAATTTGGGACTATAATAAGTGGAATGTATCTGTAACAGAGTTTGTTACTAAAACTAAATGTGATATGAAGTTTACCTTTGTAAGTGATAGTGAAATGCCTTCCATCTTAAGTCTTAAACGAGTGACTACTCCTTTATCAGGACCAAGTAATGATACTTTTATGAATAGTACAAGAACAATCACGTTTGATTTTTCGGATATTGAAGGGTATGAAAATTTTACAGTGGATAATTTTATTGCAAATATTAATGCATATACTGCGATGATAGAAAATAATATGGGCGCTTATGCCCAAGTTAGGTCTAGTATAATTACAATATCCTATAATCAAACAACAGGTGTAGTAACGGTTGAGTATTGTTATGTTTTCCGTGATGTTGTTACTTTTTATAAGGCTGAATCAAGTATTGAATGTACTCTTTTTTATAATTAATTGATATTTATTCATATATATCTTAATTCACTCATATTCTTAACTAGGAGCGTGGTGGAAATGGATAAAGAAGTGGACAATCTAATACTTGGTGGACATGAACTTAAGATGAGTGAACGTAGAGAAATATTTTTACCGGGTATTAAAAAAATTGATAGTTTTGATAATGAAGAATTTTTAATGGAGAGTAATATGGGAATTATTCTTTTAAAAGGAACAAATTTAGAAATTATTAAATTAGACACGCACGATGGAAATGTAAAAATAAAAGGGAAGATTATTAGTTTTACTTATTTAGATGGGGAAGGAAAGCAAAATCATGAAAGTTTTTTTACAAAGTTATTTAAATAATGAATTATAAATTACAACTAATTTCATTTGCGGTTTCCTTTCTTTTTGGTATTTTCTTTTATTTTACAAGTTTGTTGAATTATAAAATTATAAAAAAACATAGTATTGTTTTACAATATATTATTACTTTTGTATATATATTAGATATATCTTTGCTATATATTTTATTAATGTATAAAGTGAATTATGGTATTATTCATATTTATTTTATTGGCATGTTATTTTTAGGGTTTTTGTTTGGGTGGTTTTACTGTAAACATTTTAGAAAATTTTGTCAAATTCGGAAGAATAAATTGAAAGAATAAAGTTTAGGTGCTATAATTTTCCTTAAGATAAGGAGATTGTAATGAAAAAAGGAATTACAAAAAAAACAAAGCGACGTTTAACTTTTTTATCTAGTGTTATTCTTTTACTTGTTGGTGTTATTATATCTAGTATATTTAAGGATATGTGTCAGGTTTTAAAAAACAAAAATGAAATTGCTATTCTTACTGATAAATACAATACTTTGTTACATGAAGAAGAGTCATTACAATCTGAAATTACAAAGTTACAAGATAGTGATTATGTGGCTCGTTATGCAAGAGAAAAATTTATGTATTCTCTTCCTAATGAATTAATTATTAAGTTGCCAGATTCTAAAGAGTGAAAACTCTTTTTTTTGATGTGTCATTTGTTGTATAATAGGAAATTAGTTGGTGTGTTTTATGAAGAAGTTAATGGAAATTAAAAATTTAATAGTTGAAAAGGAAAATTTTAAAATATTAAATGGTATAAATTTAATCATATATGAAGGAGTGAATACTTTTCTTTGTGGAACTCCTAGTAGTGGGAAAACTTCTCTTTTAAAGTCCATTTCTGGTATGCAAAAGTATAAAGGACATATTATAAAAAACTGTAAGATAGAAGTACTTTTTGATGATTATTCTTTTTCTAAAGATACGATATTAGAGGAACTAGATTACGATACATTAAATGATAAGCAAAAAAAAATAGTGAATAAATTTATTTCCAAGACTACATTAAAGAAAAATCCTTTTGTGGTGGAGGAAAAGACGAAAAAACTTGTTTTGCTATGCCAAGTTCTTTTAAGAGAACCTCAACTTTTATTTGTTGATAATTTGTTTTCTGATTTAGATAAGAAGACTATGTCTAAAATTCTTTCTTATTTGAAAGTTAAGAAAATTACTTTTGTTCATGTTTCTACTTGTATTGAAGAATCTTTAAATTATCCCTATATGGTAATATTAAATAAAGGTTCTGTGGCGGTAGAAGGTAAGACCTTGCAAGTATTGGAACAGGAAAAAATTTTGAAAAGACTTGGAATTGGATTGCCTTTTTATGTAGATTTATCGATTCA
>CAMYTM010000130.1 GCA_947297555.1 uncultured Mycoplasmatota bacterium
CAAATGCATAGCAAACTCCGATGCTCTTATTTCACTAAATTCTTTTTCTGTTAAATCTCTTTGGATTTCCCCTCTATGATAAGCAAGCAAAAAATCATAATCTCCCCTGAACATATTTTCACACACTCCTTTATAATGTCGGAAAAACTCCTATTCCTATTGGAAGTCCTACTATATACCACACAATTAAAATTGTCAATAATACAACAAAAGTTGTTATGGCAAAAGGAATTTGGTATTTTATGGCTTTGGTAATATTGATAGGTTGTTCTTTTTGGTTGTATTTATCAAGTAAGGCTAAGTAAATCACAAAGTAAGCAAATAATGGGGTTAATCCCAGGGTTGTACATTCTCCAAATCTGAATATTACTTGGGTAAATTCTGGTGAAATGCCCGCATTCATAAATACTGGTACTGTTACGGCGGATAGTATAGACCAACGTGTAATAGATGATGGAACAAAAATAGTGGAAATGGCACTGACTAAGAATAAGAGAATAATAAGGGGAATTGCAGTAAATGCCGTATTGCTAGTAAGAGAGGCTAGGGCTGTTACGATTACGGTGCCTATGTTTGTATATTTAAATACATTAATTAAAATTGAAGCAAAAAAGATTAATACTATAACTTTTCCAATTCCGTCTAGAGAGTGCCCTAAGGCATTGCATAGTTCTCGATGATTTTTTATAGTTTTGGCACCAATTCCATAGAAAAATCCGATGATAATCATTCCCATAGTGACAATAAACACAAACCCACTACTGAAAAATGAATTGTAACTAAATAATTTATCAATATAAAATATTTGGCTATTGTCTAGAAATTTGCCAGAGAATGGCAGTCCTGGAATAATATTATATAAGAATATTAGAAAATAGAAGATGAAGGCTAAAAAGGCTAAGGCTAATCCTTTTTTTTGTTTTTTTCCTACAACTAATTCGTCTTCTACCTCTGATTCTGGAATTTCATAACGGTCTAACTTATAAATAATGTGTTTCTCCGTTATTTGTGTTATTAAAAAAGTTATGGCTAATACTACTACAAACATTATAAGAACAAAACTTGTTGCTTTTAAAACATAGTCACTGTCTAAAACATGGCTTGCTAAAGCAGTAAGGGATAGTAAAGATGAATCAATACTTGTAAATATAACATTAATTCCATATCCACAGGTAAGTCCTGCAAAAGAGGCTATGATTCCAATAGTAGGATTTCTTTTTCCTACTTCAAATAGTATAGCACTAATAGGAAGTAAAAGAACAAATGATAAATCTCCAATCATTCCTAATAAAATACTAATTAAAACTAAAACAAAGGTTACGTTTACTTTTTTTGCATTTTTGGTAAGTAAGGTAAAGGCTACTTTTAAAAAGCCGCTTTTTTCCATAACTCCAATTCCAATTAATATAATCATAAAACTACTTAAAGGAGCAAAAGCCATAAAGTTTGAAATAGTGCTGGTAAAGATATATTTTAGCCCACTAAAACTAAACAGCGAATTTACCTCAGCAATATAAGTATTGTATTCTAAAGAAGAGGTGCTAATTCTTCTTGATGTTGCTTGTATTCCTAATGCTGATAAAATGCCACTTACTATAATAGTAAGAGCAATCATCATAATTATAGTCATGATAGGATGTAGAGTTATTTTTTCTTTTAATTTATTTACGTTCATTTGTATCACCTAATACTTTTTTTAATTTACGTTCAAATTCTAAGCGATCCATCATAATTTCACGCCCACAATTTACACATTTAATTTTTATATCTACGCCCACTCTTGTAACTTTCCATTCATTCGTTTTACAAGCATGAGGTTTTTTCATTATTACGTAATCATTTAGTTTATATATTTTGTTCATGATGCACCTCTATTTGTGTATATGGTATTTTTATTTTATTTTTATCGTAAAGAGTTTTAATTATTTTTAAGGTGTCTCTTTTGATTTGCCACTGGCGTTCTTGTGGACAAGTAAAACTAATCGTGTATTTCACACAACTATCGTCTAAAGCAGAAATCCCTAAATATTGAGGTTCTTTTTTTACACCTTCTATTTTTTTGATTTCTTCTAAGATTTTTAAAATTGTTTTTTCAACGCGGTCTGTTTTTTCTTCGTAAGCAGTAGGAATGTCTATAATTACATTTGCTGGCTTTTGACTAATATTTACAATTGCATCAATATTACGATTTGCAATCACGAGGACTTCTCCACTTACTTTTTTTATCTTTGTGGTTTTTAATCCCATATCAATAACTTCTCCAGTAAAGTCATTATAGGTTACAATGTCTCCTACAACAAAAAAATTGTCCATGATAATGGTAATCCCACTGATGAAATCTTTTATGGTATCTTGTAGAGCAAGTCCTAAAACGGCTCCTGCAACACCTAAACTTGCAATTAAGGCCTTGGTATCTACACCATATAGTCCTAAAGCAGTAAGCCCTAGTAAAATATATATGACATATCTAAAAATATTGGATATTAATTTTACTATAGTATTTCTTTTTTTTCTTTCGAAATCATTTTTTCCAGAAATAATAATTTTTTCAATCACAATTTTGCCAAAGTGATAAACTAAAATTCCAATTAAAATGATTAAAGCTAAACCATATACTTCTTTTTTTGCTAAAAATGAAAACACCCCTTTTACATTTTCCATCTAATCACCTGTAATTTCTATTCCCAAAATTTCAAGTATTCTTTCTAAGTCTTTTTCTCTATCAAACGGAATTTCTATTTTATTTTCTTTGATTTTTACTTTTGTTCCTAACTTTTCACGCATTACTTTTTCATATATAGAATAATGCATATTTTTTTCTTCTACTTTTCTTGCAATCTTGTTATTTTTGGGTAAGTCACTTTCTGCTATAATATGTTCTAAATCTCTAACACTTAAGTTTTCAGTAATAATTCTATCTGCTAGGTCATTTACTAATAATTCATTACTCAGTTTACTTAAAGAACGAGCATGCCCCATACTGATTTTATTTTCTTCAACTAATTTTTTTGTAGCATTTGGAAGTTTTAATAATCCTAACATATTGGTAACATGACTTCTACTTTTTCCAAAACGACGGGCAAATTCTTCTTGTGTCATACCACTCAACTGAATAATATTTTCATACGCTTTTGCTTCATCGATTGGGTTTAAATCTTCTCTTTGGATATTTTCTACTAAAGCGATTTCCATCATTTCTTGATCATCAAATTCTTTTATAATGGCAGGTATTGTTTCTAGTCCTGCTACACGTGCGGCTTTAGTACGGCGTTCTCCTGCGATTAATTCATAACCTTTTATGGTTTTTTTTACAATAATAGGTTGGACAATTCCATATTCTTTAATACTATCTGATAATTCTTTGATGCTTTCCTCATTAAATGATTTTCGGGG
>CAMYTM010000131.1 GCA_947297555.1 uncultured Mycoplasmatota bacterium
ATGCTATGTTGGTTCTGGTGCTCCTCAAACGACATCTGGGTATCCTTTTGGAAGAGGAAGTAATCAATCTGAAACTGCTGCTCTTTCAAGTGATCCTTTTGGAGGAGCAGGTGGGGGAGCAGGATTTTACGGCGGTACTGCAAGTAGACGTGGTAATCTTGGTGCAGGAGGAGGTTCTAGTTATATAGGAAATGCCTTATTAAGTAAAAAAGTAATGTATTGTTACGAGTGTCAAGAAAGTAAAGAAGAAACTACTAAAACTATAAGCGTTTTAAATTTTAGTAATGCACCCGTGAGTGAGACAGCAAAAATTGGTAATGGATATGCAAAAATTACTTATATAGGATAAAATTGTCTGCTATATAAAAATATTGAATTTCGAATTTAATTTTTGTATAATTACAATAGGTGATAATAAATGAAAAAAACAATAATTACTATTTTAAAAATAGTGGTATTAGTAATCTTATTTGTATGGATTATTATGGTATTTACGGATTATTTTAGAGTTCGAAACGGAAACGATCCATTATTTTGTTTATCAAATAAAAAAATTGAATATAAAGATGGTACAAATTATATTTGCAATGGTTTAGGATATAAAATGATTCGTTATGATCGAGAGTGCCTTGCAGCAACTGAGTTCGGGCCATTTTTTATAAAAGAAAGACAATGTGAATAAAAAATTGCTAATTCCATATACCTATTATATAATAGGGAATTGGTTGGTGATTTTATGAAACTAAATAATCATGGTTGGAGTATAAATCAAATGATTTTGTGTTGTTCTGTTTTGTTAATTGCATTGTTTTTTGTTGTATTCTTTGCTATGCAATTTCAAAAGCAATTTGGAGACACTTTTAAGGAAAGTGTTACCGGAAAAGTTACTTATTCGACTATAGAAAGAAATATCTCTAATAGTGCTTTGATTTATATGAGAGAATATTATGATAATGAAATAGAGCATGGAACAATTACAATAACAACGAATAATTTGATTGAGTATGAAATTATGGATGAAAAGGACTTATTTACTTCAGACAATGATGTTTGTACAGGATATGCATTAGTTCGAAAGAATAAAGATAATTCTTTATATTCGGAGGCATATATTACATGTCAAAATTATGAAACAAAAGATTTTCAACAATGGAGATTGGGTGAGTATATTGAATAAAATAAATAAAATGTATTTCGTTTGGGGTATAGTTGTTTTTTTAATTTTTGTATTATTAACTATCTTTGGTTTTATGTATAAAAATAAAACTAGTTTTTATAAGTCATTAGAAGAAAAGTTAGTGAATGCAGAAAAGAAATATGCAGATGCAAAGTTTTTATATCCACAAAATGGAGAAACGGTAAAGATAACTGCAAAGGAAATGATAGAATATGGTGCTTTGGACTCTTTAGAATATGATGGAGAAATTTGCGATGGGTATGCAACTGTTCAAAAAAAGGGAACAGTCTTCGATTTTAAAGGATATGTATCTTGTAAAAATTATAAAACAAAAGGTTATGAAAATTAAAGTGTGATTTTTTATCATACTTTTTCTTGACTTTCATATAATAACAGTGATATAGTATTTGTGATTTAAAAGAAGGTTCTACCTAGGTAGAACTTAATTTAATCAAAATTTTGATACACCGGGGTGTGTGTTAATGAAAGGAGGACAATATGTCTACAATTAACCAATTAGTTACTAATAAAAGAAAGAAGAAAACTAAAAAGAGTAAAAGTCCAGTTTTAAATGTAGGATTTAATACACTTGAAAGAAAACAAACTGATCAAAATAGTCCACAAAAAAGAGGGGTATGTACTCGTGTAGGTACAAAAACTCCTAAGAAACCGAACTCAGCATTACGTAAATATGCTCGTGTTAGACTTTCAAATGGAAAAGAGATAGATGCTTATATTCCAGGAGAAGGACATAATTTACAAGAGCATAGTGTTGTGTTAGTACGTGGTGGGCGTGTTAAAGACTTAATCGGTGTTCGTTATCATATTGTACGTGGAACACTAGATACACAAGGTGTGGCTAACAGACAACAAGGTCGTAGTAAATACGGTACTAAAAAACCAAAGAAATAAAATTTAGATAAAGGAGGAGATAAAAATGCGTAAAAGAAGAGCAATTAAAAGAGATGTATTACCAGATCCAGTGTATAATTCAAAAGTAGTTACTAAATTAGTAAATCAAATTATGCAAGATGGAAAAAAAGGTACTGCACAAAAAATTCTTTATGAAGCATTTAATATTATAAAAGAAAAAACTGGTAAAGAGCCAATGGATGTTTATAATGCTGCATTAGAAAATGTAAAACCGGCGTTGGAAGTTAAATCTCGTCGTGTTGGAGGCTCTAATTATCAAGTACCAGTAGAAGTTAGTGATGAAAAAAGTCAAACTTTAGCATTACGCTGGATTGTTAATTATGCAAAATTGAGAAATGGTAAGGGAATGGCTATTAATTTGGCTAATGAACTTATGGATGCTGCTGAAGGAACAGGTGGCGCTGTAAAAAAACGTGAAGATACTCACAAGATGGCTGAAGCAAATAAAGCATTTGCTCATTATAGATGGTAGGAGGAATTATTTATGGCAAGAGATGTTTCTATTGATAAATTAAGAAATTTTGGGATAATGGCCCATATTGATGCTGGAAAAACAACTACTACTGAAAGAGTTCTATTCCATACTGGAATCACTCATAAAATTGGAGAGACTCATGATGGAGAATCTCAAATGGATTGGATGGATCAGGAAAAAGAAAGAGGTATTACTATTACTTCTGCTGCAACGACTGCACATTGGAAAGGGTATCGTCTTAATATAATTGATACTCCTGGACACGTAGATTTTACAATTGAAGTTCAACGTTCATTACGTGTTTTAGATGGTGCTGTTGCTTTAATTGATGCTCAAGCCGGTGTAGAACCTCAAACAGAAACTGTTTGGAGACAAGCAAATGAATATAAGGTTCCAAGAATGATTTGTGCAAATAAAATGGATAAACTTGGAGCAGATTTTTATTTTAGTTTAGGAACAATTAAAGATAGACTTGGTGCAAATGCTGCTGCTATACAACTTCCTATTGGTGCCGAAAGTGAATTTAATGGAATTATTGATTTAGTTACTAGAAAAGCATATCAATATGATGGTAAAGAAGCAGAAGAACCAATTGAAATTGAAATTCCTGCTGACATGAAAGATAAAGTAGAAGAGTACAGAAATATTTTAATTGAGTCAGTTGCTGATGCTGATGAAGAGTTAATGATGGCTTATTTAGATGGTCAGGAAATTACGGTAGATGTTTTAAAGGCCGCTATTAGACGTGCAACACTTTCTGTTTCTTTCTTCCCAGTATTATGTGCTACTGCTCTTGGTAATAAGG
>CAMYTM010000132.1 GCA_947297555.1 uncultured Mycoplasmatota bacterium
TATTGTCAAGGGATATTTCTTTGGAAAACAACGAATGCTACCCTATGCTCTATCTAATTCTTTAGAACAAGTTGTAAGACTTATTTTAATTGTTTGTTTTCTTCCCTATTTTGTTAAAATAAGTATCCTTGCTGCTGTTGCTGCTTTAATTCTTTTTAATATTATTTCAGAGATTTCTTCTGTAATTGTATTTTTGTTCTTTATCCCTAAAAAGGCTATTATCACTAAAAAAGATTTAAAGCCTACTATTTATACAATTAAAGAAGTATTAAATGTAAGTCTTCCTACAGTTTCTTCTAGATTTATTGGAAATATTGGATTCTTTTTTGAACCGATTCTTCTTACCAATATTTTATTGTTTGTAGGGTATTCTAGCGATTTTATCTTGATGGAATACGGGGCTTATAATGCTTATTCGATCGCTCTTCTTACTATGCCTTCTTTTTTTGTTGCTGCTATTAGTAATGCACTCATGCCTGAGATTAGTAAGTTTTATCAAAAACGAAATGTAATCATGTTAAAAAGGCGTTTTTACCAAGCCATGAGAATCTCTTTTTTTCTAGGGCTCGTTTTTAGTGTTTTTATTTTGTTTTTTAAAGAACCTCTTCTTTGGATTTTGTACCACACCAGTAGTGGAGTGGATTATATTAAAGTTTTAGCCCCTTTCTTTGTTCTTTTTTACTTAGAAAGTCCTCTTATTAGTACTTTACAAGGACTTGGGCTTGCTAAATTTACGATGAAGATTACTTTTATTGGGGTTATTTTAAAAAATGTAGTTTTGGCTTTTTTTTCTTTTTTAAAGATTGGAATTTATGGGCTTATTATTTCAGAGATTGTGAATATTATCTTTGTTGTGGGCACTAATTTATGGAAAATAAAAAAAGTAATGGCCAAATTATCTTAGGTCTTACTTACATTGTTTTTGAAACTTCACTAAAAATCACATCTGTTTCCGAAGAATGAAGATTTTCTATGGTTACATAAAGATTTCCTTTCTTATATTTTTGAATGGTTTTATCTTCGGTTTCTGTAATCAGAGAAAAGTTATTTAGAAAGTCTTCTAGTGTATAATCGTTCTCATTGATTATAGTTTTTAAATTCATTTTGTTCCCATCAAGAGAAATTTGAATGTTTCGAATACCATATCCATAAAAATGAAGATTTTCATAATCAAATAATTTTTGTTTTGTTTCCGTTTTGGTTGTTGTCACTATCATTTCATATTGATTGGTTTTATCAAAATTTTTTAGTATATTGTGAGTGCGCAAAATATTTAAATGATTGATAGTGAGAAGAAATAGAAAAAGAATAGCAAAAATACATCCTCCTATTAAAAATCTCATTCCCACTTTTGTTTTTCTTATATTTTTTATAAGTTTCATAGTATCACCTTTTATTTTTCTATATTATAACACGGATATTTTAGGTTGGGAATCATTGATAGTATGATTTTATAACAAAAATGAGAAATTCATTTCCATATTTGCATTTTTCTTTTTTTAATTTATAAATTACTTTTCTTAATCAAATATACTTTATTTTTCTTTTTAAAGGCATAAAATACATCTTCAATTTTTAAGCCTTTATTTGCAAGTTCTTCTTCTAACCAACGTTTGTCTTTTTTTAAAAAGGCTAATGATTTTTGCTGTAGTTCTCCATCTACAATAATAGGCATTGGATAATTACTTTTGGTTCGTAATATGTTATATTTGAATATCGAAAGTTTTCCGTTTGGCTCTAAAAAGGCATACTCAATTTCATCTATACTTTTAATAGAGTTTTGACGTAAACTTAATAAAAGATCGTCCATGCTATATCTTTGACGGACCATTTCTTTATAGTTTACATTGCCATTTGCAATAATTAAAGATGGCTTCCCTCCAAATAATGTTCTAAAAGTCCTTGATTTGATACTAATAAAGGCAAGCCCTACTTCTAAAAGTACTAATAGAACAATCGGAATAATGGTAAAGAAAATTGAATCGTTTATATTTTCAATGCTAATGGCCACTAACTCTGCAATCAAAATGGATACGATTAAATCAATGACTCCTAATTGCCCTATTTCTCTTTTTCCCATTATGCGGTAGGCTAAAACGATAAAGAAGTAAAAAAATGTAGTTCTAAATACAATTGTTAAAAGTTCCATATGATATCCTCCACTACTATTATGGGTGGTTTCATATTTTTTTAATCACTTTCATATAGTTTTGTAGGTGATTTTATGAAATATGTAAAAGAATATGGCATGTTGCTTCTTAAGTTTTTAGGCTTTTTAATGGGTGGAAGTGTTGTTTTAAGTTTATTTTATTATCTGTTATTGCCTTCTAAAGTGACCAATATATTTATGTTTTCTTATATGACAATTGTTTTTTTTGTCTTTGGGTATGCAAGAGGGAAAAAAATTGAAAATCGTGGTTTTATAGAAGGTCTTAAAATTGGTTTTTTGTTTCTTATTTTGCTTTTGTTTTTTAATCTAATAATCTACCAGACTGAGTTTAAGATCATTCGTATTATTTATTATATGGTTTTGGTTTTTGCAAGTGTTGTGGGAGCAACAATCGGGATAAATAGAAAAAAAGAATAATTTTCTTATTCTTATGGTATTTCAATAAATTGAAATTCGTTTTTTACATCTATGTAGGATTTAGGATTATAAATTCTTTTGGTTACAGGATTATACATTTCTGTGAGTCCTGTTTTTTCATATAATTCAGCAAGGGTTATTACTTCTTCTATACATGAATTGTTATAATAGCAATCTTTTGCTGTCTCCACAATTTTTTTGGTCGTATTTTCAAGCATTCGTTCATTGTGCTTGGTTATCACTTTGTATGTGGAAGGAATAGCAATTAAAAGGACAATGATAATAACAGTGGAATAAATCCAAATTTTATTTTTGCTCATAATTCCCTCCATAGTAATTTTGGATAAATGTATGACGATAATCTAATAATGTATCTTTTTTTATTGCTTCTCGTATTTCTTCTGTTAAACGAATTAAAAAACGAATATTATGAATGGATAAAAGACGCGCTCCAAATGTTTCTTCACAATGAATTAAATGTTTTATATAGGCTTTGGTATAATGTTTGCAAGCATAACAATCACATTCGCTACTAATTGGTGTAAAATCTTCTTTGTATTTGGCATTTTTAAGATTTATTTTTCCGCTTTCTGTTAGAGCATGCCCGTGCCTTGCGAGTCTTGTTGGACTTACACAGTCAAATAAATCTATTCCCCTAATCACTCCTTCAATAATATCAATAGGCTCTCCTATTCCCATCGCATAACGTAGTTTATCTTTCGGAAGATAGTTGGTAGAGTATTCAAAGGCTTTATACATATCTTCTTTGCTTTCGTGATCATTGGCAACACCACCAATACTA
>CAMYTM010000133.1 GCA_947297555.1 uncultured Mycoplasmatota bacterium
CGAGTGGACTGGTTCCTAAAATATATGATTTAATGAACGAAAATATCCAAATCAACTTAGCCATTTCTCTTCACGCGCCCAATGATGAAATACGTAATCAAATTATGAAAGTAAACCAAGTGTATAATATTAGTCAACTAATACAAGCAATTCGTGACTATATTGCACATACTAATAGACGAGTAACCATAGAATATGTTATGCTTAAAGGGATAAATGATAGTGAGGATTGTGCGAGAGAATTGGCGAGTGTTTTACGAGGTATGAATATTTATGTGAATTTGATTCCTTATAATGAAACAAACCACATTCATCTTTATAAAAGTGATACAAAAACAATCAGTAAATTTTGTGCTACTTTAAAAGAAAACGGTATTAATGTCACCATCAGAAAAGAGTTTGGTAGTAAAATATCTGCTGCATGTGGACAATTAAGGAGCAAAGAGGTGAAAAGATGAAAAGTTTTTATTTAACCGATGCTGGACGCGTTCGAAGTCATAATGAAGATAGTGTTACGATTTTAAAAAATGCGAGTAATGAATATCTTTTAATGGTGGCAGATGGGATGGGGGGACATCGTGCTGGAGAAGTAGCATCAAGCCTTGCCGTAACCCATTTTGGAAAAAGATTTAGCAATACACCGTCTATTGGCTCTAAGTTAGATGCAGTTAATTGGCTTAATGATAACGCAAGTGAAGTCAACAATGAAATTATCGAATATGCAAAAAAATATCCAAACGCAAAAGGCCTTGGGACTACTCTTGTATTAGCACTCCTAACAAAAGAATATTTGATTTTTGGAAATATTGGAGATTCTACTGGATATGTTTTAAAAAATGGACAAATGCATCAAGTAACAAAACCACATTCTTTAGTAAATCTTCTTGTAGAAACGGGTCAGTTAACAGAAGAAGAAGCAAAATACCATCCCAAAAAAAATGTGCTTATGAAAGCGCTTGGAGCCATGGAAAAAGTAGAACTTGATATTTTTGATGTTGATTTGTCCGTTGATGCTGTTCTTTTATGTAGTGATGGCTTAACCAATATGCTAAGTGATGAGCAAATCGAGAAAGTATTAAATGATACAACGCTTACAGTAGAAGAAAAAATAATTAAATTGATTCGTAAATGTAATGCCAGAGGGGGACAAGATAATGTATCAATCGCTTATTTACAAATAAAAGAAAGTGGTGAAGAAAAATGATAATGAAGGGGCAAAAGATTAGTGATCGCTATCAAGTAATTAAATCGATTGGAGAAGGAGGAATGGCAAACGTTTATCTTGCTTATGATACAATTTTAGACCGAAATGTTGCCATAAAACTTTTAAGAGGAGATTTAGCAAGTGATGAAAAATTTGTTCATCGTTTTCAAAGAGAAGCCTTATCAGCCAGTAGTCTGAATCATCCCAATATTGTGGAAGTATACGATGTGGGGGAAGATAGTGGAAATTATTATATTGTAATGGAATATATTGAGGGCAAACACTTAAAAGATTTAATTAAGAAACGTGGGAAACTAACAACTAGTGAGGTAGTCGATATTATGATGCAAATCACAGATGGTATGAGTGTTGCTCATGATTCTTATATCATACATCGTGATATCAAACCTCAAAATATTATGATTTTAGAAAACGGACTTGTAAAAATTACAGATTTTGGTATTGCTATGGCAATGAATGCGACACAACTAACCCAAACGAATTCTGTAATGGGAAGTGTTCATTATTTACCACCTGAACAAGCAAATGGCAATGGATCTAGTTTACAAAGTGATATTTATTCCATGGGAATTGTAATGTACGAACTATTAACAGGCAAACTACCTTTTAGAGGAGATAATGCTGTTGAAATTGCTTTAAAACATCTAAGAGAACCAATGCCAGATATCAAAGAAGATTTGCCAACTATACCTATTAGTATAGCGAATATTATTTTAAAAGCAACAGCAAAAAATCCAAAAAATCGATACACAGATGCTAGAGAAATGCATGAAGACTTAAAAACTTGTATGGATGATGCAAGAGCAAAAGAAGCAAAAGTACAATTTAAATATCCTGAAAATAGTTTTGATGATACAAAAACAAATAAATTATTGAAAGGAAATAAAAAAGAAAGTGATGGTGAGGTTCCCATAGCAAAGCAAATTACTAAAAATGATTTAAAGAAACAAAACAAATTATTAATTGCCTTAGCCTCAATTTTTACAGGACTTGTAGTCATAATAACTTCCGTAGTGGTTTTGATACCAATCATTACCAATCAAAAAGAAATTACAGTGCCAGATGTTACAAATAAGACCATTCAAGAAGCCATAGAAGAATTACAAAATGCTGGATTCAGTGTAAGTGATGAGCAGCAAGAACAATCGAGTAGTGAAATAGCGGAAGGACGTATTATTAAAACAAATCCTGCTGCGAACAGTAAACGAACAAAAAATACAGTCATAACTTTATATGTTTCTATGGGAGATACAAAAATTACAATGGAAAACTACTTGAAAAAAAATTATTTAGAAGTAAAAGGGGCATTAGAAGCCTTAGGATTACAAGTTTTAATTGAAAAGAAAGATGTAGACAATCCAGAAACAGCGAAAGATGGAGAAATTATTGAACAATCGATAAAAGAAGGAGAAAAAGCAAGCATTGGAGATACAATTACTCTCTATATTCCTAATATAATTAGTAAATATCCAGATTTTACAGATGGAAATTATAGCATTGAAGAAATTCAAGCCTTCTGTGATGAATATGGTATAAAACTAAAAGTCAACGAAGTAGTAACAAATGAAGAACCAGATGGAAAAATCATTAGTCAAGATAAGCCAAAAGATTTTGTCATTCGAGCAGGAGTGACATTAACGATTGAAGTTGCTAGAAATAACGGTGATAGTGGAGCAATTGATTGTGACGATACTTTAAGAGAATTAGGACAATGTTAGCCTATGAAAGGAAAAATTATTAGAATTATTAGTAATTTATATACAGTAGAAACAGAGGATGGCAGTATACTTGGTTGTCGTGCAAGAGGCAAATTTAGAAATGATTCTATTACACCACTTGTTGGAGATTATTGCGTAATAGATCCTGATAATGGTTATATTATGGAAATTCTTCCTAGAAAAAATTCTCTATTGCGTCCTTCTATTGCCAATGTAGACGTTGCTCTTATTGTAACGAGTGTAAAAAAACCAAATCTTTCCTTAAATTTACTAGATAAAATGATGAGTATCATAACTCTTCATCAAATTGAACCAGTGTTGTGCTTTACTAAATTAGATTTACTTACTAAAAATGAAAAAAAAGAAATGCAAGAACTAATTAAGTATTATAAAACTATTGGATACAAAGTCATTACGAATCGTGAACACAAGAAATT
>CAMYTM010000134.1 GCA_947297555.1 uncultured Mycoplasmatota bacterium
CACTTAGATGGTTCTAAAGATATCTTAACCAAAGACACGGCTGCCTTAGAAGAACATTTACAAGTAGGAAACTTTGGAGGATTTCCCTCTATCACCATTCCTAACGGATTTATAAATGATTTACCAGTTGCTTTCAATATCACTGGAAACTGTTATGATGATGAAAATGTCTTAAATATCGCCTATGCGATTGAAAGTAAAATGAATTATAAAAATCAAACGGCAAGGGAGGTACATCATGAGTAAATATAAAGCATTGATAGGACTAGAAATGCACTGTGAAGTAAGCAAAACCAACTCAAAAGTATTTAGTTCTGCTGAAAATTCCTATAAAGAAACCCCTAATACCAATATACATCCCTTAGATATGGGGTTCCCTGGAACATTACCCGTTTTAAATAAAGAAGCCGTAAGACTTTCTTTAATGGCAAGCATGATTTTACACTGTAAACAACCAGAATACATGTATTTTGAAAGAAAAAATTATTACTATCCAGATATGCCGAAAAACTACCAAATTACCCAAAATCCACCAGAAGATTGTGTAGGTATGGAAGGATACGTCGATATAGAAAGAGAAGATGGATCCATCTTTCGAGTAGGAATTGATAATATTCATTTAGAAGAAGACGCCGCTTCACTAGATCACTTTTATTCTACAAGTAACATTGATTATAATCGCGCTGGTGTTCCTTTATTAGAACTTGTGACAAACCCTGATATGCATAGTGCAAAAGATGCCGTTTTATTCTTAGAACATATGCGCCAAGTATACCAATATGCAGATATTAGTGAAGCCGATACAAAAAAAGGACAAATTAGATGTGATGTCAATATTTCCATTATGGAAGATTCTTTAGATGAGGCGAACCCCGAAAATTGGGGAGTAAAAGTTGAAATTAAAAACGTCAATTCTTTTGGTGGAGTCAGAGATGCCATCAATTATGAAATTGAACGCCAAACAAAATTAAAAGAAACTGGTGAATACGACGAAATGGAACAACAAACTCGTCGTTGGGATGAAGAGACTGGCACCACAATTTATATGCGTAGCAAAGTGGATGCTGTTGATTATAAATATTTTGTTGATCCAAACTTACCTAAATTTAAAATAGATTCTACTTGGTTAGAAGAAATTAAAAATTCTATTCCGCCTATGGCTCATGAACGTAAACAAAAATACATCAAGGAATATGGATTAACAAATTACGATGCTAACGTTATCGTGAAAGAAAAAGCCCAAGCCGAATATTTTGAAGAATGTTTGAGTCTAGGAATTGATGCAAAAACGGCAAGTAACTGGCTCACTACGCAAATTCTTGGAGAAATTAATAGAGAAGAAATAAACCTAAAAGACTTCTACTTAACTCCAACTTTATTAAAACAAATTATTGACGAAATCAACAAAGGAACCATTTCTTCTAAACAGGCCAAAGAAATATTTTATAAATCCATCGAAGAAAAGAAAGAACCAAAAACTTTCATTAGTAGCGATATGGCCCAGATTTCTGACAAAGGGGAATTGGAAACTATTATTAGTACAATATTAGAAGAAAACCAGACTCAAGTAGAAGAATACAAAAACGGTAAGGACAACTTATTTGATTACTTTGTTGGGCAAGTCATGAAAAATACAAGAGGAAAAGCAAACCCTGTTATTACAAAAGAAATATTAAAAGAGAAACTTGATAAGTAATCATTTTAAGTATATAATAAGCATAACTTTTAGGAGGTTTTAATATGCTACTACCAAAAAGATTAAAAAGACGTATGATAAAAAATGGCAAAAATCCTACTGAAAGATTATTGCGTAAATTAATTAGTTTACAATTTCCAGAAGAGATAGATGTATTAGACGAAAAAAATGCTATTGCGGTTTTTAGAGATAATGGGAATTCTTTATTAGTACATTTTAGATTAGAAGAAGGAGAGTTAATAAAAGTAAGTCAAAAAATTTCCTTTGAATATGATTACTTTAAAGATAAATTTGATTTTATTAATCAATTGTCTTTATTGAAAAGAGCCAATAATAGAGAAGATTTTAGCCTAACATATAAATATAAAAATGGCTCCTATATTATAGAAGATGGAATTTGGGATACAATAACATTTGAAGAAAAAAAGGAATTATTTAAAAAGCATCAATGTGCATTAGGAATGATAAAAATTGCATCCGACTACGAAAATGACGATAATTATTCTTTTATAAGTCCTGTTACTGGCGAAAACGTTACAGAATTATTTACTGTGTATGATGGAAACTATTACGCTATTTTAAATTTAGATGGAACAATTAGAGGAAAAAAATTATTTAAAGGAAATTCATTTTCTAAAATAGAAGAAATTATTGATTTAAACGACTATGAATCTTTAGAAACATTTATAAAAGAAAGAAAAAATATATGTAATGAAATAAAACAAAGAAATAAACAATATTATATGGAAATGATTGCAGAAAAAAATAACGGAAGCAATTCTCCTTACTTAGATAGTGAAGTTCTGCGTATTTTAAAAATGAAAAAATAAAACAATTTAGAAAGATAAATTACGAAATGTAGTTTATTTTTTCTTGTCGAAATTCATCTTATGATGATATCCTATAAATAGGATAAAGATCCTAAGTGTGAGGTAAAAATGGAAGTAGTAAATCAAAATTATCAAATGTCTTTATTGGCATTACAAAAAGAATTATTAGAAACAAAAAAATATCATATGACAAAAGAAATTCTCTTACAAACCACGATTTGGTTTTCCATATCCTCGGACTTAGCATATTCCCCAGCAATTCAGGTAGTAACTCCTATACAAAGTTTAGAAAGCGCTTTAGTCTACAACATCACAAATTTTTTTACTGTGGACTTTACAAAAAAGAAAGAAGAACAACTTGAATATCGTATTTCGCGTCTTAATGCACTATACCATCATCTAGGAAATCGTAATCCTGATTTAGACGAAAGAGGAATAGGGGACCTTTTATATGCCAATATAGAACAAAACTACAACGAACATGCAAGATAAACAAAAACAAAGGTTTATCTTTTCTTTATTTCTTGGTATACTAAAGTAGTGATGAATAATGAATAAAATAAAAAGAATAATAAAAAATATAGTCAATTTTTTTAAAGGGATTCGTATAAGTACAATTTATAAATCAGTAGGGGTATTCTTATTAATCGCTATTTTATTTTGGATTTATACGACATGGAAGAAAAACAACGATTTTCAAGAGAAAAATAAAAACAATGTGATTTTAACAGGAACTGTAATTAATAAAGGAGAAGACTATATCATAGTAGAAGATAACGCTAAAAACGAATATATCATTCCTAATACCAAGGAAGAAAACTATCCTATTGGAAGTGAAGTAAGTACCAATA
>CAMYTM010000135.1 GCA_947297555.1 uncultured Mycoplasmatota bacterium
AGACCATAGCGTTTTATAATTATCTCTTTTTCTCTTTCGTTTAATAAATTTAAATAAATACTTAAATCTTTAATATTGTCTTTAGTATGAATAACTTCTGCAAAGTCTGTAGTACTATCTTTTAAGACATCAATTAGGTTAATTTCATTACCATCTTTATCAAAACCAATAGAATCGTTTAGAGAAACATCGCATTCTCTTTTTTTGTTGCTTCTAAAATACATTAAAATTTCATTTTCAATACAACGAGCGGCGTAAGTGGTGATTTTTGTTTTTTTGGTATCATTATAAGAATCGATTCCTTTAATTAATCCAATGGTTCCAATACTTATTAAATCATCTTGACTCATGGTTTTGTTTTCAAATTTTTTTACAATATGGGCAACTAGCCTTAAATTTCTTTCAATTAAAGTATTACGAGCCTCTTTATCTCCTTTTTGCATTTTTTCGATTGCGATATGTTCTTCTTCTTCGCTTAAAGGCTCTGGAAAAACATTATTCGAATAACTTCCAGTAAAGAAAAGCATATCTTTAATTAGATTTAAAATCGTAAAAAACATATTACACTTCCTTAGTAAAGTATAATATTCTTTTGCCTATTTATGATAAAAAATGTATAATAAAATTAAGGTTTAGGAGGTAGAAAAAATATGAATAGTAATGAAATAATTGAAAAAGTAAAAAATATGACAATAGAGGAGCAAAGAAATTTATCTTATGAAGAAATTGGTAATATGGTAAATATGCTTACAGCAGATGAAATTATAGAGGTAAGTAATGCCATTGGTTACAAGACTTTGTATGGGAGAATTAAAGCATAAATTTGTTTTATTACAAGATGGTGCAGCAGCCATTATTGTAAATAAAAAAGGTCAAATTTTAATGCAAAGTAGAGCAGATAGAGATAAGTGGGGGCTTCCTGGTGGGTGTCAAGAACTTGGTGAGAGTTTTAAAGATACTATCATTCGTGAAGTAAAAGAAGAAACAAATTTAGATGTTTTCGAAAGTGATTTAGAACTTGTTGATATTGTATCGGGCGCTAGCAGAAGAAATGACTATCCGAATGGAGATGTGGTCATTAATAATACGGCTTTATATTGCATTAGAAATTATAGTGGAGAATTAAAGTGGGATGCTGAATCTAAAGATATGAAGTTTTTTGATTTGGATAATTTACCAGAAAATCAAAATGATCCAGATTTAATTGATATATATAGAAAAACGCTTAAAAGATGAGGAAAAGTAAAATGAAATTTTCTTGTCAAAATCGGTTTAGATAGCGAACATGATTTAGGCTTAAATATCGAAAAAGTATTTAAAATGTTAGTAGTAAAAGAACTTGATAAAGAATTTACACCTAGAGAGTATTCAACTTATGAAGAGAGAAGAGACAATGCTTTTAAAACAGTTTCTAAAGTTACAGAAGGTTTAGTAAAACAACAAGAATTAATGGACTTATTAGAAGAAAGTTATCAAAAAGAAACAAAGGAAGCAAAGTTTCTTAATCAAATTAGTAAACTTGAATCAGATATTCAAGCCAAAATTTATGATTTGAGTGGAGATTTTAAATTAGAGAATGCTTTAGAGGATGCGAAATATTATGGTGAAGAATTGTCTAATGAAATTATTCCTCAAATGAAAAATGCAAGTGACGGTTGGATTTTATATGATAGAAAATCTTATACAGATGAAATTTTTAAATCTTTATCAGAAGATATCCAAAATTTAGAAGAATAGCAATCTATGATATGGATTGTTCTTTTTTTGTCAACTTTTGCTAATATTTAAGAGTGTTCTATGATATACTTAGAATACGAGGTGTTTAAATATGGAGAAATTTATTCCTGATATTTATCAAAAAAGTATTTTTGCAATTGATTATGAAAAACTGAAAAATAGAGGGATTAAATGTATCCTATTTGACTTAGACAATACGATTGTACCTGTAAATGTAGAGGCACCAGATAAGGAAATTAAAGATTTATTTGCGGACATTGAACTTTTAGGAATTAAAGTGATTATTCTTTCTAATTCTAATAAAACCAGAGTTCGACCATTTAAAGAGCAATTGAATGTAGATTCTAGTTTTAATAGTCGTAAGCCTTTTAAAGGGAAATATAAAAAAATTATGGAACTTTATAATTTTAAAGATAATGAAATTGCTTGTATCGGAGACCAACTTTTAACAGATGTTTTTGGAGCAAATCGTATGGGGTTTGTTAGCATTTTAGTAAATCCGATTAGCAATGTAGATTTATTTGGGACTAAGATTAATCGTATCTTTGAAAGAAGAATTTTTAAAAAAATGGCTCGTCAAGGCTTGTTTAAAAAGGGAGAATATTATGAATAAATGCGTTTGCGTTGGTTGTGGGGCTATTTTACAGTGTGAAAATAAAGAACAAATTGGATATATTCCAAAAGAAAAATTAAATAGCGATACCTTGTGTGAAAGATGTTTTCGTCTTATCCATTATAATGATTTTAAAATGGTAGATTTACAAACTGAAAATGTAGTAGAAGTAGTAAATGAAAAAGGACATTACGCATTTTTTTTAGTGGATTTATTAAATATAAATGAAGAAATTATGTGTACCTTTCATTCTATTCATCTTCCGAAAACACTTATTATTAGCAAAATAGACTATATTCCTAAATATATAAAGAAAGAAAAGATAAAAGTGTGGTTACAAGAAGAATATGGTGTAAAAGAAGAGATTTTATTTTTAAGTGCTTCTAAAAATGTGAATGTCAGTGCTATTTTCAATACTCTAGAAAAGGAAAAGAAAAAAAGTGCTTACTTACTTGGGTTTACAAATTCTGGAAAATCTACTCTTGTGAATCGTTTAGTAGAAGAAGCAAGTGTTACAGTAAGTTTAGTTCCAAATACAACAGTAGATTACATGAAAATTCCTTTAAATGATGATTATTTTTTGATTGATAGTCCAGGGTTTCAATACGAAAATCCCATTTATCAAAAAAGAGAAGTTTCCTTTTTAAAACGAATAAATCCCAAATCTTTTTTAAAACCAATTACCTATCAATTAAAAAAAGGGACAAGCCTAATTCTTGAAGATGTCCTTCGAATTGAAAATATAAGCCCAAAATGCAATGTGACCCTTTATATAAGCAATTTATTAATGATAAAAAAGGTATATGATAAAAATGAAGATTTAAAAAATCTTCCAGTAGTCGAATATGCTTTAAAGAAAAATGAGGATATTGTGATAAAGGGATTGGGATTTATGAATATAAAAAGTGATTGTAAGGTGAAAATTTATATTGAAAATCCTAAATGGATAGAAATAAGAAAATCTTTAATTGAAACGTAGAAGAACTATGAGTAACATTAAAGTAATGAGAGA
>CAMYTM010000136.1 GCA_947297555.1 uncultured Mycoplasmatota bacterium
CATCTACATTTTGATAATGGGTTGCATATTGTAAATTGAATTCTCTAAAAACAGAATCCATATCATTTTTCTTACAATCTTCATCTAATTTTGTATAGATAAGATAAAAACCAATCAAAGGATTTTCATATTGTTGATGGACATTATTCACTATTTTTTCCCAATTATGACGATGAGTTGGAATATAATAACCACTTTCTTCATCTTTAACTAATGAAGAGGTAGTGTAAGGTTCATAAATTTCAGTAACGTATTCTTCTCTTGCCTCTCTTTTTAAATGATTGGCATACACATCATCTGTAAATTCTCCAACAATAGGAGTAGCAATACAAGAAATAATAGCACTCGCTCCCATAATACATTTTGCATATATAATGGCTTCATCTAAGTATGATTTGATTTTTTTAAATTTATTTTTAATTTTTACATCTGGTTTTACACTTTTTTCTATACATTTTTTTAGTATAGTTTCATCTACTTTTAATATTGTACCACTAGGCACTTCCATAATTTCCTGTTTAAATTGTTTTTGAGAAGTAATAATATTGCTAGATGAGTTTGAAACATTTAGAGTATCAATTTTTTCTTCCTTTATCATGCTTTCTTGTGTTTGTATAAATTCGTTTTCTCCTTTTTCATTGTCGACAAAATCACGAATTTCTTCTGGAGTCATTTCCATTTCCTCTAATATTTCGTTTTCTTCTGTTGGTTCTTGTTCTTTTATCTCTTCTTCTCTAATTTCAGATATATTTAAGTTTTTCATTGAAGTCTTTATTTCTGCTTCACAATCATGTTGAAAAATGATGTCCTGAATAGCATCTGAGGAATTAAGAAATTTTTCAGCAGAAGAAATCATTTCATCTTTTGTATCAGGCATTTCTGTATTAAAGTGAATGTCTTTTTCTTGTACAAATCCCTCAAATTTTTGTAAATTGGCCTGAGATTCTTTTATTTTTTCTTCTAATCTTTTATTTAAATCCATTATTCGTAAATCTAATTCATCAATTTGACTTTTTATTTTCTTAAACTCAATATTTTGCATATATTGTGCACCTACCCATATTCCAACTATATACTTATACACTTTTTTTGTCAATAAAAAGTAAAACAGTTTACAAGTATAATTTTACTTCCTCTAAAGTATGTTATTATGGATAAAGAAAAGAGGTTTTATTATGATAGAACAATCTATTTTTAAAGAATATGATATTCGTGGAACATATAATAAAGATATAAATGAAAATGTGGCTTACTTAATTGGAAGAGGTTATGGTAGTTATTTAATCGAGAGATTAAATGCAAAAAGCTGTGTTGTAGGAAGAGACAATCGTCTTTCTAGTTTATCTTTAAGTAATGCTTTAATAAAAGGAATTACTGATAGTGGATGTCATGTTATAAACTATGGGCAAATTACAACACCCATGCATTATTTAACAAGACATATAAATGATTTGTATGGAATTATGGTAACTGCAAGCCACAATCCAAAAGATGATAATGGATTTAAATTTTCTTTTGATAAACTTGCAAACGCTCGGGGAGAAATGATCTATGAATTTCGAGATTATATTTTAAGTGGAAAATTTACAGAAGGAAATGGTACTGTCATAAAAAAAGATATAAAAAATGCTTATTTAAACTATATGAAAAAAAATATTCAAATGGGTGAAAAACGTGTAAAAGCCATAATTGACTTAGGAAATGGGGCTACAACTTGTATTGCTAAAGATGTTCACGATTTATTCCCAAATTTAGATATTACTTACATTTGTAGTGAAAATGATGGGTCTTTTCCAAATCACCATCCTGATCCAGCCGTTCCAGAAAATATGGAAATGTTAAAACAAAAGGTAAAAGAAACAAGTGCTGATGTTGGGATTGCTTATGATGGAGATGGTGATAGAATTGGTATTGTTTTAGAAAATGGAGAATACGTATCGGCAGACCAGTTCATGATTATTATAGCAAAATACTTGTTACCTGAAATTACAAATAAAACTATTTTATATGACGTTAAATGTTCTAAATCTTTAGAAGATGAAATTAATCGTTTAGGGGGAACTCCCTATTGTTATCGTACAGGAACTAGTTATACAGAAGCAAAAACGAAAGAACTAAATCTAGCCTTTGGCGGGGAATTTTCTGGTCATGTTTTCTTTAATGATCGTGATTATGCTTTAGGTAGCGGTATCTACGCAGGCCTTAGACTTTTAGAAATTTTATCCAAAACAGATCAAACTCTAAGTGAAATGTTGAATGACATTACACATTATGTTTCTACTCCTGAAATTAAAGTGCCTACTACTAATGAAAAAAAGTTTGAAATTGTTAAAAATGTTGTAAACTATGTAAAAGAAAAAAATTATAATTACAATGATATTGATGGGGTACGTATTAGTTTTGATGATGGTTGGGCACTTGTTCGCGCAAGTAATACTGGACCTAATTTAACTATACGTTTTGAAGCAAAAACTTCTGAATATTTAGAAATATTAAAAAAAGAATTTATGGATGTTGTAAATAAATATCTATAAATTCTTTTTTAATTAATAGACATAATTGTAGATTCAAAATAAGAAATATTTGTTTTGTAAGAAGTAATATAAATATTGATGTAATTACAATGTTTAAAAGTTACTACATTCCAATTAGCACAATCTCTACATCAATATTATTTAAAAGTAATTGTTTTATATTACTAGCATTACTTTGAATTAGTCTTATAAAAATCACTATTAAAATATAGTTTTGCTTTAAATCGCTTACAAATATCCCTCACTTTTTTACATTTCATTTTGTAGTAACTTCTTTATTACATACTATTTCTTCTACTCCATATTGTTCTTTTGTGGAAATTTTCCATCTATCTTTACTTCATTATAAATTATTCCTTTTAATTGGTTAATGTAATATTTACTGTAGTATTACCATAAGCACCAGATGTCGCCTTTACTTTGATAGAATTTATATTCGAAATATCATAAGTTTTCGTACTGTTTGGGATTGTTCCAGCAATTCCACCACGATTTGTTGCCCAAGATGTACTATAACCAACTGTACTAATTGATGCACTATATGTACTCTCCGCATTATATATAACCCAATGATTATAACTTGTACTTACTTTTAAAACAGAATATTCACTCGTATCAATAGTTTGCGAAACGCTTTGGACTCTTTGCCACATTTCCGCTGCATTATTATTACAAAGTGCTTCTACCTTATATGTTTTATTTGGAATAGGTACAAAATTTACTCGACAGATTTTCTTGATTACTTTGTTAGGATTAGTTATATTAGTTAAACTCCAAGTATTTTTATCCCAACTTGCTTTAACACCATTATCGCACTCTACTTTAT
>CAMYTM010000137.1 GCA_947297555.1 uncultured Mycoplasmatota bacterium
GTCTAATGGAATGATTTGTGCTTTATTCGAACTAGGTGTGGAAGAAAAAACAGAGGAGAATTACAACAAAGGAATTCATGAGTTAGATGAGAATGCACCAATTGGTGCAGATGCCTTAAAATATTTGGGGTATGATGATACTTTGTATGAGTTAGATATTCATAAACATAGAAACAATGATTGTTATTATCATATTGGTTTTGCTTATGAAATTGCTTCTATTTTAAACAAAAAGGTGACTTTGCCTAATCTTGACTTTAAAGAAGATAGCGATTCTATAAATCATCATTTTTCTTTAAAAGTTGAAACTGAAAAATGTCCATTTTATTTAGCCAAGATGATTACAAATGTTAAAATTGGGGAATCTCCAGATTTTATTAAGAAAAGACTAAGTGCAGCAGGAATGCGTTCTATTAATAATGTTGTTGATATTTCGAATTATGTTATGCTTGAATTTGGGCAACCTCTACACTTTTTTGATAAAGATAAATTAGGGGACAGCATCGTCGTTCGTGATGCAAAGGAAAATGAAGTTATTATCACTTTAGATAACAAGGAAAGAGTTTTAAAGTCTAGTGATATTGTGATTACTGATGGCGAAAAACCAGTGTGTATTGCAGGGGTTATGGGTGGATTAAATACCGATGTTGATGACTCAACACAAAACATTTTAATTGAAAGTGCTATTTTTGATGCTGTTTCTATTCGTAATACAGCCAGTCATTTGAACTTGAAAAGTGAAGCGAGCATTCGTTATGGAAAAGGCTTAAGTTATGAGTATACCGAGATGGCTATAAAAAGAGCGTGTTATTTGCTCGAAAAATATGCAGACGCTACTATTTTAACGGATACTGTTTCTCATGATGTGATTGATAAAATATCAAAGACAGTTACGTTTAGAGCAAGTGATGTTAACAAAATGCTTGGTATAGTAATTGATACAAGTATGATGGAAGTAGAACTTAAAAGACTTGGATTTTCTTATACGTTAGATAAAGAAGTGTTTACGGTAACTATTCCTAGTAGAAGACTCGATATTGACGCGAATGTTAATGATATTGCAGAAGAAATTGGTAGACTTTATGGGTATCATAATTTAGTTTCTACTTTGCCAAAAGGAGTAGCACGTCGTGGAGAATATGTTGGGGATGTTAAAATTAGAAAACTGATTAGCAAACGTTTAAGAATGCTTGGTTTAAACGAGTGTAAAACCTACACGCTAACAAGTCCTGATATGGCAAGTACTTTTAGGTATGATGGACGAGAAAATTTAGTACTTCCTAATGCTATGAGTGTGGATAAGAGTGTACTTCGTACTAGTTTACTTCCTTCTTTATTAAATACATATGATTACAATAAAAAAAGAAATGTAAAAGATATTATGTTATATGAAATTGCGAAGACATATGATTATAATTTTGAAGAGATTACGAAAGTAGCCATTTTAATGAAAGGAAATTATATTCTAAATGAATGGCAAAAAAGTATTATAAAAGCAGATTTTTATGTTTTAAAGGGAATAGTTGAAAATTTACTCGATTCTTTAGGATTTAAAAATAGATATTCTTTTGTACGTGAGGAAGTGGATAGTTTACATCCTGGTATTAGTGCTAGTATTTATTTGGATAGAGAAAAAATTGGTGTGATAGGTAGAATTCATCCAAGTATGAAAAAGGAAGAAATTTATGTTTGTGAAATCTCAATAAAAGCGTTATATAATGCTAATGTAAAGCCAATTAAATATAAAGAAGCAAGCAAGTACCCAGAGATTATTAAGGATGTAGCCTTCATTGTAGATAACAGTGTTGATAGTGAAACGATTAAAAATGTGATTAAAAAGGAAGGAAAAAGAATTCTTGATTCGGTAAGTGTGTTTGATTTATATCCAGATATAGAAGAGGGTAAAAAGTCAATTGCTTATAAGTTAATCTTTAAAGATAATACTCGTACTTTAGAAGAAGAGGAAGTTATGGAAGTTTTTACTGCCATTATAAAAAAAGTAGAAAAGGAATGTAATGCTGTGTTAAGAGATAAGTAATTGTCTCTTTTTGTTTGGAAAAATATAATTTTGTGTTATGATAATTTCGGGTGTAAAATATGAGTGATGTTATGGAGGAAGTACTCAATATTTTAAATGAAGAAGGTTTAAAAACAAGCAAGTGGGCAACTAAAAAAGAAATATATGAAAAAGGATATTGGTATCGTAGTGTGCATATTTGGATTATGAATGATAAGCATGAACTTTTAATGCAAAGAAGAAATCCTTTTAAAAAAACATTTCCTAATATGTGGGCACTTTCTTCGGCAGGCCATGTTTTAAAAGATGAAACTAGTTTAGAATCGGGGATAAGAGAATTAAAAGAGGAATTGGATATTGATATTAAACCTGAACAGTTGGAGTATTTGTTTACTATAAAACGAGAACAACCTTATGGTTCCTCATTTTTACGTGTATTTGATGATGTGTATTTGCTTTTTTGGAACGTAGATGTGCGTCACACTAAACTACAAGTGGAAGAACTTACGGATATTAAGTATGTTTATTATAAATATTTACAATCTATTTTAGAAAATGAAGATAAGGATTATGTTCCTTATTCTGAAGAACATGAGAAATTGTTTGTAATTTTAAATAATCGCTTTGATTAAGGAATTTTATTGTTTTTTTTGGGGTTCATTTGACTTATATCTTAATTTTTGCTAATATAACAACCGATTTGTGAAAGGGGATTTTGTTATGAAAATCAAAGGTAGTAAAACAAAATATATAAATAAGGATAGAATGATAGAAGCAGGTATCATTTGTTTAGGAACAATGTTAATAACCAGTATTGCTATTTGCGATAATCAAAATGAAAAAAAAGAAACGAATCTTTCTTCAATGGATTATAGTACTTGGCATACTCGTAATCACTTTGATGTTCTTCGTTCTTATGAAAAAGAATCTGAATATATTAGAGAAGATTTATTTCATGAGGATTATGTTTCGATTGGAGAACAGTTAATGATGGGGATTTATCCTATTGGGGAGAAGTTAGAAGTTAGTGGGTGTGCATCTATTTATAGTTTGGAAGATTTAAATAAGTCTTTCAAACCAATGTATTCTAGTAGCAATATTGAACAGAGTAATGGTGGTGTTGTTTATTTAGATGAAAAAGGAAACAAAGTAGTTGCGGATACGGATTATAAAATTATAGAGTGTAATGGTATGGGTTACCAACATTTTGGTTATTTGCTTTTAAATGAAAATTCTCAAAATAAATGGGATTATGAAGGCGTTTACAAAAAAGAAGATGTTTCTTTAAAACAACATCTATATCCTGTTATAGATGAT